>JAMCQK010000019.1 GCA_023382135.1 Deinococcus sp. | reverse complement strand
TGCTTGATATGTCCTGGTCTAGGGCAAGATGGGCTTGGCCTACCTTTGTTTTGATCTCCTGCGTCACCACAACCAATCTACCCGTTCTCCGGCTGGATGGAGGATCGGGTTTTCTTCAAGCAGTTTCCACTTTAAGTGTAAAATCCCCTTTGGCCTATGAATATACTCGGACGCATTACCGCGATGCCCGCCTTGCCAGAGCCCATCAAGGGCCTGCGCGAGCTGGCTTACAACCTTTGGTGGACCTGGAACCCCAGCGCACAGGATCTGTGGGAAGAAATTTCTCCCGCACTCTGGAAGCGCTTCCGGGGCAACCCGGTCAAGCTGTTGCTGGAAGTGGACCCGGCGCGCTTGCAGGCCTTGGCACAGGACGCGAGCTTTGTGGACAGGTGCCAGACGGTTGCCAGAGCCTACCGCGAGTACCTGGCCTCGAGGCCTTCGGCAGAACCGCAAGTCGCCTACTTCTCGATGGAGTTTGGCTTCCACGAATCGCTGCCCATCTATTCCGGTGGCTTGGGCATCCTGGCCGGGGATCACGTGAAGTCCGCCTCCGACCTGGGGCTTCTTCTGGTGGGCGTTGGCATGTTCTTCCACCAGGGCTATTTCCGCCAGGAGCTTTCTCCGGAAGGCCAGCAGCGCGAAGCCTACGACGACCTCTTGTCCACCGAGCTTCCACTGGTTCCCGCCAAGGACCAAGAAGGCAGAGTTTTGAAAGTTGCGGTCGAGTTCCCCGGCCGGACGGTTTTCGTCACGGCCTTCCAGGTCAAGGTGGGTTCGGTGGCCGTTTACTTGATGAGCACCAACCTGCCGGAAAACTCTCCCGAAGACCGTTTGTTGACCGCCAGGCTCTACGCTCCCGGCCAGGAGATCCGTATAGAGCAGGAGCTGATCCTGGGCATCGGCGGGGTGCGGGTTCTTAGGGCGCTGGGCCTTGCGCCAGCGGTGTGGCACATGAACGAAGGCCATGCGGCGTTTATCGGCCTCGAGCGCATCCGGGAGAAAGTGGCCGCGGGCGCTCCTTTTGCGCTGGCGCTTGAGGCGGTTGCCGCTGGTTCTATCTTCACCACCCACACGCCGGTTCCCGCTGGACACGACGCCTTTCCTATAGACCTTATCGACCGCTACCTGGCGGGCTGGTGGGACAAGCTGGGTATCAGCCGCGATGAATTTTTGGCTTTGGGCCTCGAGCCCAAAAATGGCGCGTTGGTTTTTTCCATGTCACACTTGGCGCTTTCGCTCACACGCCGGGCCAACGGTGTCTCCAAACTTCACGGCGAGGTCTCGAGGCAGATGTTCCAACACCTCTGGCCAGGCCTCGAGGCGGAAGAAGTACCCATCGGCCACATCACCAACGGCATCCACACCTGGAGCTTTTTGCACCCGGAACTGCTTTCGTTTTTCGAGCACCATTTCCCTGTAGGCTGGAAAGAAAACCTGGCCAGTGAAAACCTGTGGCCAGCCGAAAAACTGCCCGAGCAGGAACTCTGGCAGCTACGGAACCAGCTGCGCGCGGAACTGGTAGCGGATGTACGTGCCAGGCTTTATGAGCAGCGCCGCCGCAACGGGGAGACCCCCGACAGGCGGCGTGCGGCGGAACGGGTGCTCGACCCCACAGCGCTTACTATCGGCTTTGCCCGGCGCTTTGCCACCTACAAGCGCGCGCTACTCTTGTACACGTCGCTCTTCCGATCTAAGCGGATTCTGCGCGGGAGTTACCCGGTTCAAATTGTCTTCGCGGGCAAGGCCCATCCCAAGGACGACCCCGGCAAGGCCTTTATCAAAGACCTGGTGGCGCGTATCCGCGAGGCCGGGCTGGACGACAAGATTGTTCTTTTAGAAAACTACGACCTCCGCATGGCCCGCAAGCTGGTGCAAGGGGTAGACGTCTGGCTCAACACCCCGCGCAGGCCCATGGAAGCCTCGGGTACCTCGGGCATGAAGGCTGCGCTCAACGGCGCGCTCAATTTCAGTATTCTGGATGGCTGGTGGGCGGAAGCCTACAACAGCCGGAACGGCTGGGCCATTGGAGACGAACGCACCTATGCCTCGGAAGAAGCCCAGGACACCGCCGATGCCGAGAGCTTGTACGACACGCTGGAAAACGAGATTCTTCCGCTCTTCTACGCCCGCGCCGCCGATGGCACGCCACTTGGCTGGATTAACATGGTGCGCGAGAGCATAAGGAGCATTGGGCCATTTTTTAGCGCGTCGCGCATGGTGGAGGATTACCGCCAAAAGTACTACTTGCCCGCTGCCCGTTACGTGGCGGACCTGGAAGCAGCTGGCCCCGGCGGGCTCGGTGAGGCTGGCAACCTCGCCAAACTCCGCCAGCTGGCCGACTGGAAGCGTCAGGTTCGCTCCCGCTGGCAAGATGTACGCGTGACTGTGGAAGCCCCAGGTGACACCGTAAGCAACGGGCATGGGATCGAGCTCAGAGCTTTCGTTTTTACCGCCGGGCTCCCAGACGAGACCTTCCAGGCCGAAGTGGTGGTGCGAAGGGGCGGGGGCTTGCTGGAAGTCTATCCCCTTGTAGCTAAGGGCCGTGAAGGAGACACCCTGGTTTTCACGGGCCGCTACCAGCCCAGCCGTCCAGGTAGCTATGTCTACGGTGTGCGGGTGGTGGCGCTGCACCCGGCGCTCTCCAACCCGCGGGAAGTGGCCTTTGTCCGCTGGGCGTAAAGCTTCACCAGAGCCGGCGGTACAAAGGGCATGAACTAACCGCGCCGGGCTGCCGCCATCCGACAGAGAGCCAGAGCGGGTCATTTTGAGAACCGAGCCTTCGGCATCAGCCCGTGTTGTTTATAGAACAGGCGTAGTTGAGAAGAAGTTAGTTATTCCACGTTGGTGGGTCGAACAGTTGCTTAGGTAGACTAGCAGGGTGGAGCGCGTACTGCCGTTTCGGTTTGAGCCGGCGCAAAAGACCTTCTGGCTCTTGGACCAGCGAAAGCTTCCGTTCGAGGAAATTTGGATTCCGTGCCGGAGCGCCACCGCGGTGGCCGGCGGCATCCGCGAGATGGTGGTGCGCGGCGCCCCGGCAATTGGCGTGAGCGCAGCTTACGGTGTGGTGCTGGCACATTTTGCGGGCGAGGACCTTGTCCAAGCCGATGCGATTTTGCGGGCGAGCAGGCCCACTGCTGTTAACCTGTTCTATGCCTTGGACCGCATGAAGCCGTGCTGGGGAAGCCTCGAGGCCTCTTTATCCGAGGCCCGCGCTATCTGGTCCGAGGTCGAGACAACCGAGCAGGCTATTAGCCAGCATGGCGCCAAGGTGCTCCGGGGCCAGGTACTGACCCACTGCAATACCGGCCCCTTGGCCACGGGTGGTTACGGCACCGCTCTGGGCGCGATTATCGAAGGCCATCGGCAAGGACGCGTCCAGCACGTCTGGGTGGACGAGACCCGCCCATATCTGCAAGGGGCCAGGCTCACCGCCTATGAGCTTCAGAAAGCGGGCGTTCCGGCCACGCTGGTTACCGACAACATGGCCGGGTATCTGATGAGCCAGAAAAAAGTGGACGCCGTCATCCTGGGTACCGACCGTATGGCCTTGAACGGGGACTTCGCCAACAAGATAGGCAGCTATGCTCTAGCGGTGCTGGCCAAACACCACGGGATCCCGTTTTATCCGGCGCTGCCGCTTTCCTCGGTGGATCCAAGGCTGCATTCGGGAGAAGCCATACCCATCGAGGAACGCTCAGCCGAGGAAGTTGTTTCGGTGCGTGGAGCGCCAATTGCCCCCGCGGGTTTTCCGGCTTTTCACCCCGCCTTTGATGTGACTCCCCATACGCTGGTCACTGGCATCGTGACCGAAAAAGGCGTCTTGTATCCGCCCTTTGACGAGGCGCTTCGCCGTGCGCTCGGGCTGGCTTGAAGAACTGCTGGGCCTGCGCTGCCCCGGCTGCGGTCGCGCGCTCGATACGCCCGCCCTGTGCCAGACTTGCCGCAGCGAACTGGTGCCCAAGGTCTCCGGCGAGTTTGCCTACCTGGGGAGTTATGTTCGCTGGAAGGGGCTTGCCCGTTCAATCAAATACCGCGGCAAGCAGGATGTAGTGCCTGTACTGGCTAAACTCTTGGCTCGGGCGGTGGGCAGGAGCGGCTGGGAGATCCAAACAGTTACGGCGGTGCCCACGCTTCTGCACCGCAAGGTGAAACGTGGCTATAACCAGGCGGAGTTGCTGGCCCGCGGCTTGGCGCTAGAACTGGGATTACCGTATCTAGAAATGCTTTCCCGCAAACGCTACACCCCTTCGCAAACCAAGAAATCGCCAGCGGAACGGCTGCAACTGCCAGCGGATACCTTTACCGGTAAGCGTGTGGTGAAGGGCGCTGTTTTGCTGGTAGACGACGTGATTACCAGTGGAGCTACTTTTCTTAGAGCTCGAGAAGCCTTGCTGGTAGCGGGCGCCGAAAAGGTCTACGGTGCCTGCATTGCGGTGCGGGCGTCGCCGGAAACAGCTATTCCCGGAATATAATTTCTCAAGCCGTAGTGTCGATGGCTTGGAGGTCTGGGCGGCTAGTGTGGAGCATTCTGAGATCTCTTTTGTTAGCCGCGTCCAGACTTTCTTTTTTTAGCACCAGCAGGGGTATTTACCATGAAGCGCAGGATACGCAGGCTGGAAGAGCTGCTTCCCCTCTTGAAAGAGGGGCGCTACCGGGTTGGCAACCACGTGGCCAGGCACATGGTGCAAGAAGGCTTTACCGAGCTTGATGTAATTAAGGCGCTTGAGTGGGGGCGCGAGTTAGCGGTGTATCCGGCGGATAGCCGGATGCTAGTGCTCGGGTACCTGGTGGCGCCTCCCAGCCTGCGGCTCCCCATGCACGTGGTGGTGGAGTACAACCAGCCGCGCATGCTGGAGATTGTGACCGCGTTCATTCCGCGCGAGCCGCACCGGGTCTACTCGCGGGCCAGGCTTGCGGCGCTGGTGCGTTTTGACGGTGAGTTGGAGGAGGTGCGCTGGGTGGGGCCAAAGGCGCTTATGCCTGGTCAGGTTCCCAAGTAGCGCTTGGCTGCCTCGGCATCTTTTGCTAGTTGGGACTTGAGGGCCTCGAGGTCCTCGAACTTGGCCTCATCACGAATCTTTTTCAGGAACTCCACCTTGAGCTCGTGCCCGTACAGGTCCCCGTCGAAGTCCAGAACATGCACCTCGAAACGCAGGCTGCGCCCGCCCACAGTTGGCCGCAGACCCACGTTGGCCACGCCGCCGTATGTCTCGGAATCTGTCCTTACCCGCACCGCAAACACGCCGTGGGGAAGCACCTTGAGCGGCGCCACTTGCAGGTTGGCGGTGGGAAACCCCAGTGTCCTGCCAAGCTTGTCCCCTTCCACCACGATGCCGTCCGCCCGGTAGGGCCTGCCGAGCAGCTCCTTGGCTTCCTCGACTCTGCCTGTGGCTAAAAGCTCGCGCACGCGGCTTGACTTCACCGGCGCTCCGGCGACATGCAACAGGTCCACCAC
This sequence comes from Deinococcus sp., assembly GCA_023382135.1. Taxonomy (GTDB): domain Bacteria; phylum Deinococcota; class Deinococci; order Deinococcales; family Thermaceae; genus JAMCQK01. Next base: position 19,313 of record JAMCQK010000019.1, on the reverse strand, counting down.
GCGGGTGGGCGCCACCTTGGACAGGTCCTCAGGGCCGCCCGAGCGCTGGTGCCCAAAGCGGAAATCCCTGCCCACATAGAGGGTGTGGGCCTCGAGGTCTTTCAAATCTGCCAGAAACTCATCCTTGCTTCTTTTGGAAAAGTCTTCGTTGAAAGGCACCACCAGGGCAATCTCCGCTCCTAAACTTTTCAGAAGTTCCACTTTTTCCGAAAGCTCGGTAAGGAACCCCTCACCCCGCGTAAAGACTTTAGAAGGCGGGTCAAAGGTGTAGACCAGGACCGGCAGATGCCCCGATCTTGCTTCTTGCTGAGCCTGGCGGATCAGGTGCTGGTGGCCTAAGTGCAGGCCGTCAAAACTCCCCACCACCACTACCTTGGGGCCGGCGGGCGCGTCCTTGGGATCGTTAATCAGCAGCATGGTTCAAGTACCACAGAAGTCCCGACATCGTCGAACCCGAAGTTGCTTCTAGGCCAAGTTTGACCTTCTCCAACATATCTTTTGCGGTCTGCCACTCTACCGTGAGCTCTTCATCATCATCCGGTTTTGCGCTGGCAGGGCTCAAGTCTCGTGCCAGATACAAGATAGAAAGCTCGTTACAAAAGCCAGGGCTGGTGTAGAAAGAGACCAGATGCTCGAAATTACCGGTCAGTCCCGCTTCTTCGGCCAGCTCCCGCTTTGCCGCCTCAACAGGTTCTTCGCCGGGTTCAACCAGGCCAGCGGGAAGTTCGAGAGTCTTGGCGCCAACCGCGGGCCGATACTGCCGCACGAAGCAAAGTTTTCCACCCCTCTTAGCCAAAATAGTCACCGCGGGGGCGTGTTCAACCACTTCAAAGCGCCCGTTTTCCAGAGCCAGATTCAGAATGCGGCCCCGGTACAAGTAGCTGCGTTCGCTCACGCGAACAGTATATGGGCTTGCCTTGTAATCTGAAGGCGTGCTGATTACTGGTGAAGTCTGGACCATGCAGGGCGATGAAAGGGCGCAAGCACTTTTGCTTGAGGGCGGCGAAATCCGCGCGATAGGACTTTCCCAAGACCTTTGCGCCCGCTATCCCGCTTCAAAGCAAATCCGCGTTGAACGAATTACCCCGGGCCTCCATGATGCTCATGCGCACCCTCTGTACTGGGGCGAACAGCTTGGCCTACTGGACCTTGCTGGATTGTCGGACCCGCGTGAGGTGGCGGGCAAAGTAGCTGAAGCCGCCAAGAATATGCCCGTGGGAACGTGGCTCCGGGGAAGCGGATTCTTGTTTGAAACTTACCCGTCCAAAGAGCTGCTCGACCAGGCAGCGCCCCATCAGCCGGTTTTTTTGCAGAGCCGCGACCTTCACTCGGCTTGGGTGAACACCAGGGGCCTCGAGGCCGCCCGGATCACAGCCAGCAGCACAGACCCGGAGGGCGGCAAGATCCTGCGTGACTCTAGCGGCGAACCCACCGGCTACCTGCTCGAGCGCGCGACATCACTGGTGGGGGAAGTGCTGCCGCAGCCGGGCATCCAGGTGCTGGAAAAAGGCCTCAAGGATTTTGCCCGCCGTGGGTACACCGCTGTTCACCACATGGGTTGGTGCTCCGCCGCCTGGGCGATAGAACTGGCAGAGCGGGGCTCGCTTCCGGTGCGGCTATGGTGGGCGCTGGACAAAGAGGACTGGCAAGCTTTCGAACCCGGCTGGCACCACGGCCTGCTGCACTTGGCGGCGGTCAAGTTTTTTGCCGATGGTGCGCTGGGGAGCCGCACCGCCTGGATGCACCGGCCTTACCCAGACGGTTCTTTTGGGATGCCGCTGGACGACCTGGAAGAGATCCGCCAGCGAGGGGAGATCGCCTTGAAGAAGGGCTTTACCCTTGCGGTACACGCAATTGGCACCCGCGCGGTGGCAGGCGTGCTCGAGGTGTTCAAAACACTGGCTCCTTTTGCCAAGGCGCCTCTCCGGCTGGAACATGCCCAGCATGTCCGGGACCAGGAACTAAGACTGATGAACTCTCTGCCGCTTGCGCTTTCAATGCAGCCGAGCCACTTGCTGGAAGACGCTCGCCTGGTGCGGCGCCACTTGCTTGGAAGAGAGCGCGAAGCCTTTCGTTTCCGCGACTTGTGGAATACGGCTAAGCCCATGGCCTTCGGGTCGGATGCTCCGGTGGCGGCGCCCTCCGTTGCCGATACACTGGCTGCGGCTACGGGGCACGCATTCAACCCGGAACAGTCGCTTACCAAAGAGGAATGCCTGTATGCCTTTACCCGTGGTGCTTCGCTGGCGGCGGGATGGAGCAGGCACGGGGTAGTTGCCGTGAGTGCCCCCGCCGACCTCACCTTGTGGGAAGGCGATACCCCGATCGGGCGGGTGTTCGCCGGAGAGCTTGAACTTTTTTAGAAAACGCCCGAGGGCGGGTTCAGCCTGCCCCGGCGAAGCGCTAAGCGCAAGGGAGAAATATCCAGGGTATGCGTTTGCCATCCACCACCAGCTTGGAAAGTAGTTCGCTCATGGCAAGCGTGCATTACCTCGTGGCTAGAGGGGGCAAAAAACACAGCGCGGCTTTTCAAGCCTTTCGACAAACTGAGACTGGAGATCCTTGGTTGTTTCTAGGCCTTCTGCCTCACCCAAGACAGCGCGCTTGTCCGGTGACATTTCATACAGGCCGGCCCGGCACCCGGCTCTATCCGCGCTGCGTCCCGCAAGCACAGGAATTTTTTGTTCCGCTTCCGCCAGCACTTTTGGAAGCCAAGAAGCGTCGAATTGCGGTGTCAAACGGGTTGCTGGAACCATGCTTTGCCGGCAGCAACAGCAGCGCGCGTTCATCCTGCACACGCAGATGAAACCCATCCGAAGCCAAAAGGGTCATGGGCATGTCCGCGGGCAGTGGAGAAGGCCCTGCTGCCATAGTCACCTGGCGTTTTCCTGGCCAGACCGGCAGCGCAACCCCCACCGCACGCGCAAGCTTCTCCCGCCCAAGCGCCGGTAGCGTTCACCAAGCATTCGGTGGGGTATACACCCTGGGGGGTTCTTACCCCGATGTTTTTCTCTGGCTGCTTTCACGCGCGATGATATTGAGCTCTTTTGCCCCAAAAACAAACTCGGCGCCCGCGCGGGTTGCCGCCTCGAGGCAGTCTTTGAGAATCTGAGCCGGCCTGATGTATCCATCGGTGGGGCAGTAGGTGGCGTCGATAATTCCATCCGGGTTGATAGCCGGATTAATTTCCAAGCGCCTCCCTGGCCGTTACCTCGGGAGCTTCTTTCAAGCCCGCCTGCTGCTGGACTTCCGGGCCTGTTTTTAACTCCGCAAGTGCTGCCGCTTTATCCGCCAAAAACAAATAGCCCACCGGCTGATCACCGGGGTCTGCGCCGGTCTCGTCCTTGAATGAAAGCAGCCTAGACCAGGAAACAAGCGAAAGCTTCACGTTGATTTCAGTTGCGAACTGGGCGCGGTAACCCCCGGTTGCCTTGCTGGTGCTGCCAAGCCCGGCTGGACCACTTTTTCCAGTACCATCACCTTCAGACCACGTTTTGCCAGCTGGTATGCCACGCTGGCGCCAGGTACACCCGCTCCAACCACCACTGCACCAGCTTTGGGCACGCAAGCATTTTATGAGTATTCAGCTAGACTGGTGTTTGTTTCTTATGCCCGAAGCCGACCCCCTCTTCGAACAACTCAAGCAGGAAGTGGACCTGCTGGGCAAGGCTTTAGGAAAGGCCATCCGTACGGTTTCGGGCGAACGCCTGTTTGAACTGGAAGAAGAAGTGCGCACGCTCACCAAGGCGCTCAGGCAGGAGCCGGCCAACCAGCGGCTTCGCGAACAATTGGGGCAGATGGTGCGGGGGCTGGCGCTCCCCCAGGCCGAAGGTCTGGTGCGAGCTTTTTCCAGTTATTTTCACCTCGTGAACTTGGCCGAGGAGCGCCACCGGGTGCGTGTGAACCGGGAGCGCGAGCGGGCCTCGAGGCCGGAGGCCCCTCGCTACGAGTCGTTTATGGCACTGGTTGGCGAGCTCAAAAAATCTGGCCTTGACTACGAGCGGTTGGTGAAGCTGTTATCCGAAACCTCGCTGCACCTCACCTTTACCGCGCATCCCACCGAGACCCGCCGCCGCACCCTCCGGCATCATCTTGCCCAGATTGAAAACCTGCTCGAGCGTGGCACGCCGCACCAGGTGGAAGCCTGGGTGGCCTTGCTCTGGTCCACCTTGGAACTTCGAAAGACGCGTCCAAGCGTGGAAGATGAGGTCAAAGGCGGCCTGTACTATTTACCAAGAAGCCTGTGGCAGGCGGTTCCCCGGGTGGTGGAAGGTCTGGCGCGGGCGGTAGAGGCACACTATCACAAGCTCCCCAACCTTGCGCCACCGCTGGCTTTTCATAGTTGGATTGGCGGTGACCGGGACGGCAACCCGCACGTAACGCCGGAGGTCACCGCCTGGGCGCAGAGCTACGCGCGCGAACAAGCGGTCCGCAAGCACGTGGACGAGGTGGACGGTTTGATCCGCGCCCTCTCGGTCTCCGATGAACTTCTACCGGTAAGCGCCGAGGTAAGGGCGGGCCTAGAAACAACCAGCCCTTACGGGCCGAGCGAGGCCGGCCAGCGCAACTTTTCTTTGCCCGAACGCTTCACGGGAGAGTCTTACCGCCGTTACGGCATGGGGCTTCGTTACCGGCTCCGTTCACTGCTGGGAGAACAGCCAGGGCCTGGATTCACCTCGGCGAGAGAGTACGTGGCCGGCCTCGAGCGGGTAGAGAAGAGCCTGGAACAGACCGGACTGGAAAGCGTCGCAAGGGAAGTGGTCCGGCCTGCTCGGCTGGTGGCGCAGGCTTTCGGGCTCGACCTCGTACTGTTGGATTTGCGCGAGGAGTCCAGAGTCCACGCCGAGGCGGTGGCCGAACTTTTGCGCCTGGCTGGGGTCTCGGATAATTATCTTTTGCTGGCTCCCGATGAGCGCGAGCAACTGTTGTCACGGGAACTTGCCAGTGCGCGCCCGCTCGCGGCTGTGGGCTACAGGCCGCAAAACAAGGCGCTGCGGACCGCGCTCGATGCGCTTAGGGCGTGGCGGGCGAAGGGGGCTTACGTGGTGAGCATGACCCACCAGCCTTCCGACTTGCTCGAGGTTTTGTTGCTTTCCCGCGAGGTTGGACTGTACCGTCCTGGAAAACCACTTCCTTTTGACGTAGTGCCGCTCTTTGAGACGTTAGCGGATCTCGAGAATGCTCCTTTGGTTATCAGCAAGCTTCTGGCAAACCCGGTCTTCTTTGCACACGTGCAGGGCAGAGGCGGCCTCGAGGTGATGATCGGCTATTCCGACTCGAACAAAGATGCCGGGTATCTGGCGGCCAACTGGGCCTTGTACCGGGCACAAGAGCGCATCTTCCAGGTGGCCAGGGCGGCGGGCATCAAGGTGCGCTTCTTCCACGGGCGTGGAACTTCCACCGCGCGCGGTGGCGGCACCGCTGGCCGCGCCATCGGCAGCCTGCCTCCAGGCACCGTGGGAACCTGCCTGCGGGTTACCGAGCAAGGTGAGGCGCTCGCCGACCGCTACGCTCACCCGGAGCTTGCCTACCGAAACCTGGAGCAGCTGCTTTACCACCTGGTGCTTGCCGCGGCTCGTGACACCCTGGGGCAGGGCGCAGCTTTAAGCAAGGAATGGTCCGACGCCATGGAGCTTGCCGCCAGGAGTTCTACCTCGGCGTACCAGGGGCTGCTGGCGCAAGAAGGCTTTTTCGATTTTTACGAGCAGTTCACCCCTATCCGCGAGATTGCTGCGCTGAGCATTGCGAGCCGTCCAGTCTACCGGAGCGGAAAGCTCCGGCAGATCCAGGACTTGCGCGCGATTCCGTGGGTGATGTCGTGGACCCAGGTGCGGCTGCTGCTGCCTGGATGGTATGGGGTGGCGGAGGGCCTCGAGTCCATCCCCTTAAAACTCCGGCAGGCAATGTACCTGGCCTGGCCCTTCTTTAGCTCAACCCTGGAAGGCGCCGCTATCAGCATGGCAATGGCCGACCTGGCCATTGCCGAGGAGTACTCGCGGCTGGTTCAGCCAGCGCTTGCGCAAAATTTCTTCCCCAAACTAAAAAGCCGCTTTCAGCACACCAAGGAACTGTTGGAAGAAACCTTCCAGGCTCCGCTCTTGCACCGCCACCCGACGCTTGCAAGGCAGACCGAACTGCGGAACCCGTACGTGGACCCCATCAGCCATGTCCAGGTGGAGCTTCTCGCCCGCTACCGCCAGACGCCTCCAGAGTCCCCGGAGCGCCCCCGGCTTGAACGCACGCTCATGCTCTCACTGCTCGGAATCGCCGCCGGGCTTAGAAACGCCGGCTAAGACCCGCCTGGGCCGGAGTAGAATAGAAATGGCCTTTGTTGGGCCGCAATGGCAAGCCGTTTTGAGAACTTTGTTTTTAGGAGGAAAAATGTCGGAGCATGCTTTGTTCGCCCCCGGGCAGATGCCGGGCTGGAGTCCAAGCCAGCGTGTGGGACTTTTCTTGGATACGCAGAACCTGTACCACTCCGCGCGCGACTACTACGAAAAAAATGTCAACTTCGAAAGCCTGCTGAAATTTGCCGTCTCGGGCAGGCAGCTGGTGCGTGCCACCGCCTACGTGGTAGAGCGCGAGGGGGACTCCTCAGCCTGGCCCTTCATCTATAAACTCTCGACTATCGGCTACAAGGTCCGGCGCATGAACCTGAGCATCAAGGAGACCACCGACGAAGGAAAACCCATCTACGAGGGCAACTGGGATATGGGCATTGCTGCCGACATGGTGCGCCTGATGCACACCCTGGACGTGGTGGTGCTGGGCTCGGGCGACGGGGACTTTGTTGAGATTATCGAGGTCATGATGGAACGCGGAACGCGTGTGGAGGTGGTGGCGTTTAAAGAGACCACCTCGCAGCGCCTGATTGACGCGGTGGACCGCTTTATTCATCTGCCGGAGATCCCCGAGCCTTTCATGCCCGCGCGGGAACGTGTGTTGCCCATTGTTCCCGAAAAGTAATTCTTAGTGATGACAGGACCGCTGCCTGCCCGCCTTCGGGCACATCTTTGCCCCTTCAGCAAGGGGTTGGGAGTTTTTTCTTCCTGTGGACCTGCAAGATTTCGACTACCACCTTCCGCCTGAGCTGATAGCGCAGTCGGGTGCCGAGCCACGGGATGCCTCGAGGCTGATGGTGGTCCGCCGGACCAGCGGAGAGATTGAACACCGGATCTTTCGGGACCTGCCCCAGTATCTTCGCAAAGGCGATGTTCTGGTGCTGAACCAGAGCAAGGTCATCCCCGCCAGGCTATTTGCCCGTAAACCCACCGGAGCCAAGATCGAAGTCCTGTTGGTTAGGGAGATTACCTCCCCGGCCTTCGGCTCCCCCCTCTATAAAGCAGGGGGGGCAAAGGGAGTCCTTTGGGAAGCCCTGCTTCGCCACGCGCATAAAGTGCCGGTTGGCGGCAAGCTTATGTTCGAAGACGGCCTCGAGGCGGTTGTGCTATCAATTGAGGCCGATGGGACCCGCATCCTGCGATTCTCCGATTCTGTATGGCCACATCTGGACAAAATCGGCCACACACCGCTGCCACCGTACATCGAGCTGGAGGTCGAAGCTCGGCGGTATCAAACCACCTTTGCCAGGGACCCCGGCTCGGTAGCAGCACCTACGGCCGGCCTCCACTTTACGCCAGAACTTCTCGCCCGCCTCCGGGAGATGGGCGTAGAGACTGCCTATTTGACGCTGCACGTTGGCCCCGGAACCTTCAAGCCGGTGAAAGCCAACATCGAAGATCATCAAATGCACACAGAGTCCTACCAAATCAGCGCCGAAACCGCTGAAGCTATAAGCCGCGCCAAGTCTGAAGGCCGCCGTGTGATAGCCGTGGGAACCACCACCGTTCGCGCGCTGGAGTCGGCCTGGCAGGAAGCAGATAGCGGACAAGTCGGGCAAGGTGCTGGCGAAACACAGATTTTTATCCACCCTCCCTATGAGTTCAAGGTGCCGGATGCGCTTATCACCAATTTCCACCTGCCCAAGTCCACGCTGCTGATGCTGGTAGCCGCGTTCGGTGGGCATGACCTTATCACGCACGCCTACCGGGAAGCGATTGAAAAGCGTTACCGTTTTTACAGCCTGGGCGATGCCATGCTTATTTTTTAGCTTGTATTAGGCCGAGAACAAAACGTTCAGCTTCTTTGCTCTGGGTAAGACGCGGGCTGCGCCCTTTAAACCAGGCCAACAAATCCTGAATTTGACTCTCGCTGGGCAGCAATCCGTCTTTCGAGATCACCAGCTTGTGGTCGCCGTCGGAGAGCCAGACCATTCCTATCAGATCACCACGGTATTTGGTGCCCGCGGGAAGAAGTTCACCAAAGCAGATGGCGTCTACCTCCGCATCATCGGCTGGGTTATGGATGCCGGGGATCAGTCCGTAGTTCACGGGTGGAAGCCCCCATTCTTCTGGCCAGAGATCACGCGTAACTAGAACCCCGTTTTGCCAGTCGTAACGCTCTCTGGTCCCTTTGGACCACTCGATAATCATTGTCAGCTTCATAGGTTGAGTAGCCACCGCGCTATGCTGAGGTAAATCAACAGACCGCTCACGTCTGAGACCGTAGCCACCAGGGGGTTTGAGATAAGCGCAGGGTCTAGGTTCAACTTTCTTAACAGCATGGGAAGCAGTGCGCCTACCAGGTTGGCCACCACCACCAAGGACGCGAGCGCCAACCCCACAACCAACGTCAGCCCAAGGTGCCCGTCGAGCAGAACCTTGATGGCGATAAAGAAAGCCAGCGTCAGGCCCAGCAAAATACCTACCGCGGACTCTTTGAAGAGAACCCTAGACCAGTCTTTAGGGTTAATATCGCCGGTGGCAAGCGCGCGGACAATCAGCGTAGAAGACTGGTTACCGGTGTTCCCTCCGGTTCCGAGGAGTGAAGGTACGTAGAACGCCAGTGCGGTGATGGCCTTTAGCACCGACTCAAAGCCTTGCAGAATAGTGGAGGTTAGCATGCCGGTGATGATCAGGATAATTAACCAGCGCACCCGAGCGGACCAGAGTTCCATCACCGATGAGCGGCTATACACCATGTCGGGAGACTCCACCGCGGCCAGCTTGTAGATGTCCTCGGTGGCTTCTTCCTGAATTACGTCCACCACGTCGTCAATGGTCACGATGCCCGCGAGTTTTCCGGTTTCATCCACCACCGGCAAAACCGTGAAATTATAGTCTGCCATCAACCTGGCTACTTCTTCCTGGTCGGTATCGGTGCGCACAAACTTTACATCCGTGCGCATGATCTCCTTTACGCGGGCGCTGGGGTCGGCCACAATTAGGTTTCGGAGTGAGAGAACGCCCTGCAAATGTCCCGCCTGGTCCACCACGTAAAGGTAGTAGACCTGTTCGGCATCGGGGGCGGCGCGGCGCAGGAAGCGGAAGACGTCTTCCACCGTCATCGAATCCCTAAGGACGATGTACTCCGGCGTCATCAACCCGCCGGCTTCGTCTTCCTCGTATTCGGAAAGCTCTGCGACCTCTGCGCGGGTCTCCGGATCAAGATGTGCTCTGAGGCCTTCGGCAAATTCGGGGTCGTCTTCCTCGACTGCTTGCAGGGTGTCGGTGAGGTCGTCGAGCGAAAGCTCCCCGAGCACTTCTTTGACCCGCCATGGTGGCAGGGCCTCGAGCAACTCTCCTTGCTCGTCCTCGGGAAGATTGGAGAAAACCTCGGCGGCGCTTTCTGGCGGCAGCAGGGTTAAAACAGTGAAACGCTGTTCACGGGCGAGTTCGTTCCAGTGGTCCAAAAGCTCGGGCGGCCGCAGCTTGGCTAGCGCGGCTTTGAGGGTGGCGGCATCGCCGGCCTCGAGGCCGGCGGCCACTTTCCCCCACTCACTCCCTGTTTTGGCTTCTTGCATGGCTTCCTCCCGCTACAGGAGGAGCGCCGTGGCTTTGTTAGCGTGGGCCAGCGGGGTGGAGCACCGCGTGACCGATTCGCCAACAACTCGAACTTTCACTCTGGTCTTCCACGGTGTCTCCTCGGTTCATCCCCGTGTGGCAAAAAATTGCCATCAAGGAACTTTGGCCTTGGCTAGCCTAGCACTTAAGCCCAGGCTACGGCAACCGATTTTCACCCCGCTAGCCTTTAGCCAAAGTCGAGACCATGAAGGTGTCCTGGTAATCATCGAACAAAGGGTCTACCGATTTACGGTATTCCAAGGCCTTGGTAAACTCTGGGTCCTTTTCTATGGCGCCGCTGATGCGCTGGTAGGATTCCTTGTTGTCGTATTCAAATATGGCCACTACCCGCCCGTCTTCGGTTTCCCACCTGCCAATCAGCCTGGTGCCGTGCTTGAGGTGAATGGGAAGCAGATACTTGGAGAAATATTCATGGAACAACCCAAGCTTTTCCTTGATTGCCTTGTAGGTCCGCATCCGGTAGATCATGGTCTACCCAAGCTACCAGTTTGTTTTGGCAGCGTGATAGGGGCTTCTTAGTAACTTAGCGCCGTAGAAGGTGCCGGACCAGCCTTGACATTGACACACTCAACCTATTGCTGCTAGTCTAGCTGGCGGCCTCAGAAAAGCGGCCATTGGATCGATAAAAGCCATTGAGTTGTTTCTTGAGGCAGAATCACCATGTTTGAGACCCTTTCGCGCAGAATTCGCCAGGCTGTAGACAAGCTTCGCGGCCGTGGCCGCATTACCGAGGCGGACCTTAAGGCTACCCTGCGGGAAATCCGCATGAGCCTGCTCGAGGCCGACGTGAACTTTGAGGTGGCCAAGGCCTTTGTTAGCCACGTCCAGGAGAAGGCCCTGGGCCAGCAGGTGCTGGAAAGCCTGACCCCCGCCGAGCAGATTCTGACCGTGGTCTACCAGGAGCTGGTGGACACCTTGGGCGCCGAGGCCAAGCAGCCGCTGCTCAGGAACGAAGGGAACCTGTGGTTTATGGTAGGCCTTCAGGGCTCGGGCAAAACCACCACCACTGGAAAGCTGGCGCTCCACTTCAAGGCCAAAGGGCGCCGGCCACTGCTGGTTGCCGCCGATACCCAGCGCCCCGCTGCGCGCGAGCAACTGCGTATTTTGGGCGCCAAGGTGGGCGCGCCGGTGCTGGAAGTCTCCGACGGGGAAAAGCCGGAACTCACCGCGCGCAGGATCCGCGACCGACTGGCCCAGGACTACCGGGACTTGGTGATTGTGGACACCGCCGGGCGCTTGCAGATTGACGAAGCCCTGATGGATGAACTTGGCAAGCTCAAGAGTGTTCTTGGTCCTTCGGAAACCTTATTGGTGATCGATTCCATGACCGGGCAGGAGGCGCTGAACGTTTCCAAGACTTTTGATGAACGTATTGGCGTCACTGGCCTGGTGCTCACCAAGCTGGACGGTGACGCCCGCGGCGGGGCGGCGCTTTCGGCAAGGCACGTGACGGGAAAGCCCATCTACTTTTCGGGCGTGTCGGAGAAAATTGAGGGTCTGGAGCCTTTCTACCCGGACCGTCTGGCTCAACGCATCCTGGGTATGGGGGACCTCCAGACCCTGCTCGAAAAGGCCAGAGAGGCCGAACTCGAGGCCCCCCAGAAAACCCCCGGCGAGTTCACCTTGGACGACTGGATTACCGCCATGCGCCAGATCCGCAAGATGGGTGGGTTTTCCCAGGTCGCTTCGCTTATGCCCGGGATGGGCAAGCTCATCCCGCCAGACGCTAGCGTGGACCAGAAGGCCGTGGACCGTATGGAGGCAATCATTCTTTCCATGACCGCCGCTGAACGAAAAGACCCCCGCGTGTTGAACGCCTCGCGGCGCAAGCGCGTAGCTTCTGGAAGCGGGACCAGTGTTCAAGAGATTAACAAACTGATCAGTGGCTTCGAGGACACCAAGAAGCTGATGAAAACCCTTGCCAAACAAAAGGGAAGAAGCCTTTTTGGCCGCAACCCGTTTGGAAGATAGACAGGAGAAACCATGACGAAGATCCGCCTTTCCCGCTTTGGCTCCAGCAAGAACCCCCACTACCGCATTGTGGTCACCGATCAGCGCAACAAGCGCGACGGTGCCTTCATTGAACGGATCGGTTACTACGACCCGCGCCACACCACCAAAGACTGGTTGAAGGTGGATGCCGAGCGCGTCAAGTACTGGCTTTCGGTGGGTGCACAGCCCACGGACACCGCCAAGAAGCTGCTCAAGCAAGCTGGTGTGATCAGCTAGGTGGTTGGCGGCCCGTAGCTTTGCTGGTCGTTTTGGCTATTGGCAATCCGCTATAGACTACTGACATGAAAGATCTGGTTGAATACCTTGCCAGGACCGTGGTGGACCAGCCCGAGGCTATCCGGGTAGAGGAGCGCAAGGGGCGCGAGGGCGTGGTCTACTACGTGGAGACCGCCCCGGAGGACAAAGGCCGCATCATCGGCAGGCAAGGACGCGTGATCGAGAGCATCCGTACCATCCTGCGTTCGTTTGCGCGCGGCCGCGTCTCGGTAGAGGTCCGCTAGCTGTTCGCAGCTGGCCCAAAGTTCGTGCTGGACAAAAACGCTTATGCGCCGGATTGAGATTGGCCGTCTGGGGAAACCGCATGGCCTCGAGGGCGGCCTCAAGTTCCGCGGCGAGCCCCTGGTTGGCCAAGCCTCAAAAATCTACCTGGAAGACCTTGGCTACCGTGGTGTGGAAGAAGCCTACTGGGTCAGTGATGAACTTGTGCTCCACCTTGCGGGCATTACCAACCGTAAGAGCGCTGAGGAGCTGGTGGGCGTCCCTGTCTATCTGGACGAATCCGACCTGCCTAAGCTTGAGCCTGGGTCTTACTACCACTTTCAACTGATTGGACGGCCGGTGTTCGTGGACGGCAAGGCCTGGGGAGAAGTCGCGGGTGTTGAGCCGGCAGGTGTGCAGGACTTGTTGATTATCAAGCCCTCGGGGGAGTCGCTCCGGGCGGGGAAGACCCGCTACGTTCCACTGCAGGCGCCGTATGTAAAGGTGAAGGATGAAGGCGTTTATATCGAACCAATTCCCGGATTACTGGATTAGGGTTTAGGTTGATGCTGTATGCGCTATTCAATCCTGACCCTTTTCCCTGATCTGGTACTACCTTGGACGCGGGAGGCTATCCTGGGCAAGGCTATTGAGTCTGGGCTGATTTCCGTGGATGTCCGCGATATCCGCGACTTCAGCACCGACAAGCACCGCACCGTGGATGACGCACCCTATGGCGGGGGCGCCGGGATGGTGATGCGGGTGGACGTGGTGGTGAATGCCATTGAATCTACCTTGCCCGCTGACGAGGTGATCCTGCTCAGTCCGTCCGGCGCGTTGTTCAATCAAAAATTAGCCGAGGAGCTTTCCACTAAAAAGCATCTTGCGCTGGTTTCAGGGCGCTATGAAGGAATTGACGCCAGGGTGGAAAAATACGTTACCCGCGAGGTCTCGCTGGGGGACTACGTGTTGATGGGCGGAGAACTTGGGGCGTTGGCGGTGCTCGAGGCCACCGCAAGGCTGATCCCCGGTGTTATTGGTGACCCGGAAAGCCACCAGCGGGACTCCTTTACTTCTGGGCTGTTAGATTACCCTCACTTCACCCGCCCCCCCGAGTTCCGCGGGCAGTGTGTTCCTGAAGTGCTCATTTCCGGACACCACGCCAAAATTGCCGAGTGGCGGCGGAGAGAGGCCCTGAAGCGCACCTGGAAGCAGAGGCCAGAGCTGCTGGCAGCCGCCGAGCTTAGCCCACAGGACCAGCGCTGGCTGAATGAGTTTGACTCTGGCGAGTCCTGACCGGTATACTTCGAAAGTTGCCCAAGAACCCCCGATGGTTCCGCTGGGAAGGGGAGTAGTAAACATGAACCGTGGCGCCCTTTTGAAAGTAGTGGAAAAACGTTTTACCCGCAGCGACATCCCGGCTTTTAAGCCTGGCGATACCGTGAGGGTGAACTACAAAGTGGTCGAAGGTACCCGTTCGCGCGTGCAGGCCTACGAAGGCATGGTTATCAAAATTAAGCGCAACGGCTTCAACTCCAGTTTTACCGTGCGCAAGATTTCTTTTGGTGAGGGTGTGGAGCGCATTTTTCCCTTTAACTCTCCGCTCATCGACAGCGTCAGCGTGGTCAACTTTGGCAGGGTGCGCCGTGCCAAGCTTTACTACCTGCGCGAGCTCAAGGGCAAGGCCGCACGCATCCGCGCTGACCGCGGCCGCGTGATGAAGGGTCTGGACGCCGAAAGGGAAGAAGCTGCCGAAGCCGCCGGGGCTGACCAGCTTACCAAGATTGAAGGCATTGGGCCCAAGATTGCATCCGCGCTGGTAGCCGCGGGCCTCGAGACCTTTGCCAAGCTTGCCGCCGCAACCGAAGACCAGCTCAAGAGAGCCCTCGAGGCCTCCAAGGTGCGCGGTTCCGCAAGCCTTAGCACCTGGCCCAAGCAGGCCGAGTTTTTGGCCAAGGGTGACGAAGAAGGCTTCCAAGCCTATCTTGCTACCCTTGCTGCGGGACGCGAGTAACAACGGGTATCCAGATTCTGCGGTTGATTTGGATTCCGAACCGTCTTTCCTTGATCAGTTGCAGCAAGGTTGATAACCCGGTCCCGAGGCTGATTCCCTCTGGCTCCTCGGAGGTTCAATATGCTTGCTGTAGGCAGGCCGCTGACAAATTGCTTGCCCCCCAAACTAACAACAGCCTCGGAACAGCAATAGCCGCAGCGGGCAGGCGGTTCTACTGTCTCAGCGTCGGATGTGATAGTCGTTGCCTCGCCGTCGATCTCATCGACATGCGGTAGCTTGTAAGGCGGCAAACTAAGAATTGTCTACTGGTATCAGCTGCTGTGAAGGTTGCTGTAGGAAAGTGCGCTTATTGCCTTGTCTTGCAGGCAAGCTCCCGATTACTGAACGGCGGAATGCCAGGGCGCTTAATTACCATGAAGCCCTAGCTGGCCCCCTGATGGCGGCATTGCGCGCCTGCTCATCTGCCGAAAGATTTTCTGAATCTCACCCTTCCTTCGCTTTGAGGGCTCTCCCGGCATCGTCGTACGGTTGAGCCTCATATTGGCCCTGCATGGCGTAAATTGGCGTGTTCTTTTTTGAATAGCGGAAAACCTGATGCGTCCGTCGGCTTCTCTTTGATCTTGCCCGATTCATAGCCTGCCAGTTCCCAGTCATTGGCGTTCCCGCCGAACCAGAACCTCGAGTGGCGCATATGTGTTGTATCCATGATTTCGTCCATCCCAGGCACATAATTTTTTGGAGGTTTGTTCTTTTTCACAGATGCCAGGATGAGTTTCGGTGGCATATTCGGCAAAAGACATTGAGATCGCCGCAAACTACGGTGCTATTGCGGTATGTTTCATTCCGCTCCCCCAGTCAAGATGCACAAACAGATTGAACGGGTGTTAGCCAGATCGCCTGCTTCTTTTGGAGCTGGATGTCAGGGGATCCCGCATCTTTGGCTGGACGCGTTCTCCTTGAACACCTTCTGCGGCTCCTCGAAATTGCAGTTCTTCCTCGATGAGCTCCCAAAACAATTCTCGCACCTTTGCTTTGGCGTGGCGCAGGGCTGTAATACCCTTGTCCGTCACGACATAGGCGCGCCGCTTCCGTCTGCCGGCATACTCCGTATGTGAGGCCAGATAGCCTGCTTTCTCCAAGCCATGGAGGATTGGATAAAGGGTTCCGGCACTGAGCTTATAGCCATGCCTCGCCAGTTCCTCCATGATGCCAAGCCCGAAGACCGCTTCTTGGCTCGCGTGGTGGAGAATGTGCAGGCGGACCAGGCCGCTGAGCAGGTCTCGTTCCCCCATTTAACCAGCTCCCAACCCGGCAACTACGGCGGCAAGTATTACCACCAGCCATGGCGGGCACTTCCAGAATGCTAGCAACAGAAAGGCGATAGCCGCGAGGCTGAAGTCAGCGGTGTTTCGAATGGCGCTTGTCCAGACGGGGTTGTAGAAAGCAGAGAGCAGGAGCCCCACCACGGCCGCGTTAATCCCGAGCATCGCTCGCTGCATTGCCTCATACCGGCGCAGCACCTCCCAAAACGGGAGGATTCCTGCGATCAACAGAAACGCCGGCAGAAATATCGCCACTAGAGCAATCCCTGCCCCTAGCCAACCAGAAGGTGCCTGTGTAGAGACGGCACCAAGGTATGCAGCGAAGGTAAATAGCGGCCCGGGAACCGCCTGTGCTGCGCCATAGCCGGCAAGGAAAGCGTCATTAGAGATCCAGCCCGCGGGTACGACCTGCGACTGAAGCAAAGGCAGCACTACATGGCCACCGCCGAAGACCAGGGAGCCGGCGCGGTAAAAACTGTCAAACAACTTCACTCCATAACTGTTTGTACTACCTGCCGCAACAGGAAGCACAAACAGGAGCAGGAAAAAGACGAATAGCATCAGCACCCCAGTGGCTCGGCCGCTTGTCG
Source organism: Deinococcus sp. (assembly GCA_023382135.1). Classification (GTDB taxonomy): domain Bacteria; phylum Deinococcota; class Deinococci; order Deinococcales; family Thermaceae; genus JAMCQK01. Next base: position 2,974 of record JAMCQK010000019.1, on the reverse strand, counting down.
TTTGGATCTGGTTGTGCGGTAACGCGCCGGAATTTCGGAGAAACACCCAGCCAAAAAGACCGCTGGCGGCTATCACGCTTACCTGCCCAAGGGCAGAAGGAAAGAGCGTTACAGCGACAGCAGCACCTACAGCGACAGTCGCGCGTAATTTGTCAGGGCTGAGGCTTTTTCCCATGCCCCAAAGTGCCTGTGCGACTACCGCCACTGCCACAACCTTGAGCCCATGTAGCCAGCCGCTTCCCAGGTTGCCGCTGAAATAAGTAACTCCTAAGCCGAATAGCACAAGCGCTATGGCCGAGGGCAGTGTGAAGCCGAGCCAGGACGCAACCGCACCCGGGATTCCTCCCCGTGACAGCCCAAGCGCAATACCGACCTGGCTACTGGCCGGCCCCGGCAGAAACTGACAGAGCGCGACCAGGTCGGCATAGGCATGTTCGTCGAGCCACCTGCGTCTCGCCACGAACTCTTGCCGGAAATACCCGAGATGCGCAATCGGCCCGCCGAAGGAGGTAAGTCCCAGCCGGAAAAAGATCAAAAAGATTTCCAAAGGTGTCAAGCGTTCTTTGGAAGCTGAGCCGACCGTGAGACTCTTCATTGTCTACTTTTACTGGCGGTGAGCAATTTTATATATCGACTTCCGATATCGGATTTCGATATATAATACCTAATGTAAACCACAGCGGCAAGCCCAAGAGAATCAATCATGCTTGCCTTTTTTGGTAAAAGCCTAGCCGGCGTTATTTTCTTTGTACCAGACCACAACTGGCCGCCGTTTCCGCTTGTTAGACTATCAACATGAAAATTGCTAGCGTTGGTGAAGTAATCGGCAATCACAAAGTGCTTGAAGTCAAACCCCTACCCCATCTGCAAGGCCACTACATCCGGTTAGAACACGTCTCCACGGGGGCCAGGCATATTCATATTGCCTGCCCGGACGACAACAACTGCTTCAACGTGGCTTTCCCCACCGTGCCGCAAGACTCCACCGGTGTGGCCCACATACTGGAGCACATCGTGCTTGCGGGCTCCGAGCGCTACCCGGTTAGAGATCCTTTCTTCTCCATGATTCCCCGCTCGCTGGCAACCTTCATTAATGCGCTAACCGCACCAGACCACACGCAGTATCCATTTTCCACGCGCAACGAGAAGGATTTTTATAACCTGTTGGAAGTTTACCTTGACGCCTGTTTTTTCCCCCGGATTGATTACGAAGCCTACCGCCAGGAGGCGTGGCGCTATGAATTTTCCGAGATGGAGAACCCGGACTCAAGCCTAAAGTACGGCGGCGTTGTTTTTAACGAGATGAAAGGCCAGACCGCCACGCCGCAGTACCTTATGCACAAGGCCGTGGGCAAAGCTATCTTTCCCGACCTTACCTACTCCAAAGATTCTGGCGGGGACCCTCGTTTTATTCCCGATCTCAGCTGGGAAGGGCTGAAGGCTTTTCACGCCCGTCACTATCATCCATCCAACGCCTTTTTCTTCACCTATGGAAACTTGCCTTTAGAGAAAACCCTCGGCCAGCTTGAGCGCTTGGCGCTCTCGCGATTTGAAAAGATTGACCCCATGACGCGGATACCCGACCAACCCCGCTTCGGCCAGCCAGGCGTGTACGAGGCGGCCTACCCCCTTTCACCCTCGGAACCGCCTGAAAAGAAATCTCAAGCCTTGGTTGCCTGGCTTGGCCCATTTGTGGGCGATAGTTTTCAGATGCTTGCTTTCAAGGTTCTGGAGAGGGTGCTGTTGGCTAATGCCGCTTCGCCGCTGCGCAAGGCATTGTTGGAAAGCAGGTTGGGGGAAGCCCTGGCCGACGGGACTGGGTACCACGACCACTTTCGCCAGTCTGTGTTTGCCGCCGGTCTCAGAGGTATCAACACCGAGGATGCAGGCAAGGTGGAGGACTTAATCTTCGGTGTTCTCAAGGGTCTTTCAGAGAAAGGCGTTGATAAAGTGATGGTGGAAGCGGCCATTCACCGCCTGGAAATTGAATCGCGGGAGGTTTCCAATGCTGGCTGGCCGTACCCGCTGAAAGTTTTTTTTCAAATCGCCGGGCCGTATCTGAATGGGGGGGATCCCTATCAAACCTTGCAGTTCGATGCCGATCTAAGCAGGCTCAGGGCCGAACTCGAGGCCGGGCCTTTCTTCGAGAACTTGATCCGCGAGCACTTCCTGGAAAATACTCACCGCGCCCGCATCGTGCTCAAGCCCGACCAGACCCTTACCGAGCGTTTGGAGGCCGAAGAACGCGCCAAGCTGGACAAGATCCGCTCCGGACTCTCCGAAGAACAAGTGCGCCAGATTATTGCCGAGGCCAAGGCGCTCAAAGCCCGGCAGGAAGCGCGCGAGGACAAAAGCGTGCTGCCCACGCTAGCCCTTTCCGACGTGCCGATGACGCTGGAAGACGTATCCCACCAGAGCGAGCGGATGTCAGGAGCAGCGGTGGGCTTCTTTCCCCAGCCCACCAATGGGCTCAGCTATCTGGATATCCAGTTCGACGTTTCGGGTATGGAAGACAGGCTTAAAGACCTGCTGCCGCTGTTTGCCTTTGTGGCTCCCAGGATGGGTGCGGGCCAGAGCGACTACTTACAGATGGCTTCGCGCATCGAGGCGCTTACGGGCGGTGTTAACGCGGGCGTTGGTTTGCGTGTCTCGCCCGAGGACGTGGGCCGTTTCTCGCAAGGCTTCACCCTTTCGGGCAAGGCGCTCTACCGGAACCACCGTGCGTTCTTCGATATCTTGAAGGACTTGTCCACCAAGCTGTACTTTGACAAGGCCCACCTCAAGAACTTGCTTGGCCAGTTCCGCGCCCAGTTCGACTCGCGCGTTATTGCCATGGGTCACTTGTTTGCGCGCAACCTAGCCGCCGCGCAGCTTGGTGGGGCGAACACCCTTAGGGAGCGCTGGGAAGGGCTTTCTCAGCTTGCCACACTCAAACGGCTGGTTGCGTTGGACGAAGCCGGCGTGGATGAGCTGG
>JAMCQK010000217.1 GCA_023382135.1 Deinococcus sp. | reverse complement strand
GAGCAGAGCGGTGCGCGAGGCGCATCCTGCTACTAGCTCCCCGAACAACGCGGATGTTAGCTATCAACCCTCAATGAAGTAATCGGAGTCAATTCTCTTGGTTTCATATAAGGCTACGGGCGCAACCCCAACATTGTGATCAATCATGAGTTGCGCCAGTTGCTCGCCGTCAATCAAAACAATCTTTGAGTCGATCTTTGCGGCGTAATCCTCGGCATCTTTGGTGAAGGCAGCAGTAGTGATGAAAATGCCCTTTTTCGCGCGATTCCCTTGTAAGGCTCCCGCAAACTTTTGGATTTCTGGGCGACCTACCGAGCCTTGCCACCGTTTAGCCTGTATGTAAATGACATCAAGCCCGAGACGGTCTTCGTTGATGATTCCATCGATTCCTTCGTCTCCGGCTCGGCCTATAGCTTTACCTGCTTCCTTACGGGTACCGCCATAACCCATTTTCACCAACAGGTCGATAACGAGCCGTTCAAAGAAAGCGGGGGAGCATTCCTTTGCGATCTTAATAAGCTCTCCGGACAGGTCTTCGCGGAGTTTTTGATATGCGGTCTCAAGCAATTCAGCGGGTGTTTGTAGGTTTCCAGTTTCTAGCTCTTCAGTAGTTTCTGCGCGTTCCCGGCGCCTAACTCTGAACTCGATAAATTCCGGGTATTGCTCCAGAAACTTCATGTTGATTTCAGCAGGATTCTTAGCCAGCACTTCCCGCCCCCGCCGAGTTATACGGAAATAGCCGCGGCGCGTAGGTTCGAGGAGGCCTGCCTTACTGATATAGGTTCGAGCCCAGCCAACGCGGTTGTCGAATGTGGGTTGTTGGCCGCTCGGCAAGAGTTCCTTTCTTTCTGTATCCGTAAGCCCGAACTTCTCCGCCAAGCCATCAATTGCTTCTCGCAAGGAGCGCTCTTCTCCGTCCGATGCAAATCGAAGCAGTGGAAGCATGATTGACTGGTAATCAGGAATTGCCATGACTGTTTCTTCTCGTTCTTTAACAGCTAATCAACAGTTGGATCATACCTGCGGTATAACACCCTATATTTAGGCGCTGAACCACCTAGCAACGCGGCTTCGCAACAAATACTATTGGTCGCAATATCACCCTACAGCCCTTTCCTCTAAGCGCGCTACGCAACGCGATGACTCCCAATACAGACAAGACTCTGGCTGCTCTTTACTCCCACTTCCACTCCCGGTACTGGTCGCGGAGCTGAGACTTCAGAAATTTGCCGGTGGAGGTACGGGGGATCTCGTTTAGAAATACAAAGGCCTCGGGCAGCCACCATTTGGCAAACTTGGGCTCCAGGAAACTTTTGAGTTCCTCCGCGCTGGCGTTTGCGCCCTCCTTGAGCACAATGGCGGCGAGCGGGCGCTCGTCCCACTTGGGGTGCGGAATGGCAATCACGGCGGCTTCTTTCACCGCCGGGTGGCTCATCAGGGCGCTTTCCAAATCCAGCGAGCTAATCCACTCGCCGCCGGATTTAATCAGGTCCTTGGTGCGGTCGGCAATCTTCACGTAGCCTTCGGCGTCTATGTTCACCACGTCGCCGGTTCTGAACCAGCCGTCACTGGTCCACTTGTCGGCTTCTTCTTGCAGGTTGTAGTAACCAGCCGCCACCCAAGGCCCCCGCACTTGCAGCTCACCCAGGGTCTTACCGTCCCAGGGGGCTTCGCCTTTTTCGCCCACCGCGCGCACCTCCACCAGTGGCGTGGGCAGGCCCTGCTTGGCACGGTACAGGTAGCGCTCATCTTCGGGGGCTTCCAGAAGGTTCCGCTTCAGCCGGGAAACGGTGCCCAGGGGGCTCATTTCGGTCATGCCCCAGGCGTGGAGGACCTCGAGGCCGAACTTGTCAAACGCCCGGATCATGCTTTCGGGCGCGGCCGAACCGCCCACCACCATCCGCATGCCTTTCTGCAGGTTCCAGCGCGTGGGCTCTTTTGACAACGCCTGAATAATGCCGAGCCAGATAGTTGGAACGCCCGCCGTGGTGGTGACTTTCTCGCGCTCGTACAGGTCGAGCAGGCTCTCCCCATCCAGGTGCGGCCCGGGATACACCTGCTTGCAGCCCACCATGGTGGCGGTATACGGAAGCCCCCAGGCGTTTGCGTGGAACATGGGAACCACCGGGAGCAGTACGTCTCTCTGCGAGAGGCCCAGGCTATCGGGAAGCGCCGAAGCCAGCGAGTGCAAAACTGTCGAGCGGTGTGAGTAGACCACGCCTTTGGGCCTTCCGGTGGTTCCAGAGGTGTAGCACATGCCAACTGGGTCGTTCTCGTCAAATTTTGGGTAGGAAAAGCTGCCGGTGGCGGTCTTGAGGAAGTCCTCGTAGTTCTCGAGGCCCGCTGGAACCGGCTGTCCGGTGAGGGGAACCACAACAACGCGCTCAATCTTCACGTGCGGTTTAATAGCTTCGTACAGCTTGAGCAGCACATCGTCGACAATCAGGAAGCGGTCTTCGGCGTGGTTCACAATATAGGCGATGTCGGAAGGATGCAGGCGCAGGTTCAGTGTGTGCAGCACGCCGCCCGCGGCGGGGATGCCGAAGTAGGCCTCGAGGTGGGCGTAGTGGTTCCACATCAAGGTGGCCACGCGGTCGCCTTTCTTTAGCCCCGCTTTCTGCAAGGCCTCGGCCAGGGCCAGGGCCCTGCGGTAAAAATCGGCGTAGCTGTAGCGGTGCAGGCTTTTGTCGGGCAGCCTCGAGGTAATCTCTACTTTGCCGAAGAGCTTGCCTGCGCGCTCGAGTAAGTGGGGCAGGGTGAGGGGAAAATCCATAATGGTGCTGTGCATGGTGGCCTCCTTTGCGTTTGTCCCAGTATATAAATGCCGAGAGCAGAGAGTAAGGGGTGAGTTCCAGCGGTTCTCCCGCTCTGTGCTCTTTGTTCTTGACCCTCGGCAGGTAGACTGAAAGAGCTCAGCCTGAATCATAGGCCATGTAGGAGGCAGCGGGTGGACTTCAGCCTGACCCCGGAACAACGGCAAATCCAGGCCCTGGCACGCACCTTCGCCCGTGAAGTGGTTGTCCCTGCCGCTGCCGGGTATGACCAGAGTGCCGCTTTCCCCCACCCCATCGTTTCCGAGGCTCGCAAGCTAGGTTTTACCCATCTAATCGCTCCCGAGGCATACGGCGGGGTAGGTCTGGGTCCGCTCGAGGTAGTGCTGGTGGCCGAGGAGTTGGCTTGGGGCTGTGCAGGCATAGCTGCGACCATCCTGCTCAACAACCTGGTGGCCGAACCGCTTCTGATTGCCGGGACGAAAGAACAAAAGCAGAAGTACCTGGCCCTCCTGCGCGAGAGCCCAGGGGCCTACGCCCTCACCGAGCCACACGCCGGCTCCGACGCCGGCGCTATCGCTACTAGAGCCAACAAAACCGCCGATGGCTGGTTACTCTCAGGCCGCAAGACCTGGATCAGCCATGCCCCAGAGGCTGCTTTCCTAGTAGTTTTTGCCAAGACCGGCCCGGAAGCCGCTCACAAGGGCATCAGCGCCTTTTTGGTGGAGCGTGGGCGCAAGGGTCTGGAGGTGTCCAAGAAACTGCCCAAGATGGGCCAGCGGGCCTCTTCCGCCGCCGAGGTGGTCTTGGATGAAGTCGAGCTGCCCGCAGACTCGTTGTTGGGGAACGAGGGTGATGGCTTCAGGATCGCCATGAAAGTCTTCGACCGCTCGAGGCCCATGGTAGCGGCCTTCGCCGTGGGTGTTTCGCAGCGCGCCCTGGACGAGGCTGTGCACTATGCAACCCAACGAGAGGCTTTCGGACAGCCGATCCACCAGTTCCAGGGGGTGGGCTTCAAGCTGGCCGAGATGGGCATGCGCACCCAGGCAGCCCGGTTATTGACGCGAGAGGCGGCCTGGAAGGCCCAGCAGGGCCAGCCCAACACCCTCGAGGCCGCCTACGCCAAGGCCTACGCCGCCGACACCGCTATGTGGGCCACCACCGAGGCGGTGCAGGTCTTTGGCGGCTACGGTTATAGCACCGAGTACCCGGTGGAGAAGCTCATGCGCGACGCCAAGGTGTTGCAAATTTACGAGGGCACCAGCGAGATTCAACGAACGATCATGGTCAGGGAGTTGGTACGGGATAAACGCTGGTAGCGTGCTTTTAGCTACTGGTTATTTGGTTATATGCTGCAAATCATCGGAGGTATCATGCGAGAGCCCGTAATTATCGAAGCCGTGCGCACGGCCATCGGCAAAAAAAACGGGGCCCTGCGCGAGGTGCGCCCCGACGCGCTCTATGCTCATGTACTGAATATTTTGCTCGAGCGCAGCGGCATCAGTCCAGAGAAGGTCGAGGATGTGGTCACCGGCTGCGTAACCCAGGCCTTCGAGCAAGGCGCGAACCTCGGGCGGTTGGGCACCTTAATCTCCAACCTGCCTCAGAGCGTTCCGGCCACCACCCTGGACCGGATGTGCGGCTCCGGTCAGCAGGCCATCCACTTCGCCGCCCAGGCGGTAGCCGCCGGGGACATGAAGTACGTCGTCGGCGGGGGTGCGGAAAACATGACCCGCGTACCCATGTTCGCCTCACTGGGTGGGGGTTTCGAGAAGCTCAACCCGGACTTGCGGGCCAAGTACGAGATGATCCACCAGGGCGAGAGTGCCGAGCGCCTCGCGGCCAAGTACGGCCTCTGTCGGCAGGAGCTGGACGAGTACAGCTTCGAGAGCCACCGCCGCGCCGCGCAGGCTGGCCATGAAGGCCGCTTCAAACGCGAAATCGCCCCCATTCAGGGCCTGACTAAAGAAGGCCGGCCCTTTACCCTGGATTACGACGAGGGCGTGCGCCTGGATGCCACCCTGGATAAGATGCGCTCCCTGCCCCCGGCCTTCCGCCCAGACGGGGTGGTGACCGCAGGCAATTCATCACAAATATCTGACGGAGCAGCGGCAGTACTGATCGCAGACCGCGAAACTGCTGAGGCCGACGGCTTGAGGCCAAGGGCCCGCTTCCGCGCCCGCGTGGTGGTGGCGGGTGACCCTACCTTGCAGCTCTGGGAGGTGATTCCGGCCACCAAGAAAGCCCTCGAGCGGGCCGGACTTTCGATGAGCGACCTCGACGCCATAGAGATCAACGAGGCCTTTGCCAGCGTGGTCTTGAGCTGGGCCCGCGAACTCAAGCCGGAGATGAGCAAGGTAAACCCGAATGGTGGTGCGATTGCCCACGGCCACCCGCTGGGAGCCACCGGGGCCATCCTTATAACCAAGCTCTTGCACCACCTCGAGGCCACCGGCGGCCAGTTCGGCCTGCAAGCGATGTGTATCGGCCACGGGATGGCCACCGCCACCATCATCGAGCGCATCTAGGGAGGCTTCATGGACATCAAGGGCACGAGCGCCTTCGCTGCCGGCGGGGCTTCGGGGTTGGGCCTGGCTACCGCAAAGAAGCTGGCCAAGCTGGGGGCCAAGGTAATCGCCGCCGACCTCAACCGCGGTGAGGATGCAGCAGGAGTCCGGTTCATCCAGACCGACGTGACCGACGCAGCTTCAATGCAA
>JAMCQK010000219.1:675-5581 GCA_023382135.1 Deinococcus sp. | reverse complement strand
CACCGGCTTGCCCGCTCCTTCGGCCAGGCGCTTGCGCGCATTCACGCCTGGCAGCCCGCCATCCCCCGCCCAGCCGACACCCTTGAGCTGCTTTTGGAGCGCATCGAGGCCGGCCTCCGCGAAGGAACGCTACCGGAATTCGTGGAGCATGGCGGGTGGTTTGGTGGTTGGAGCTCTAAAAAGCTGCTGGCCGAGGTGCGCTCGGGCCTGCGCTTTGCCGGAACCCGGCTGGCTTTCACGCACGGAGACTACTGCGTACCCAATGCGCTGGTTCAGCAAGGAAAAGTGGCTGCCGTGGTGGACTGGCCGCACGCTGGCTACGCGGACCCCAGGCTGGACCTGGCCGCCGGGGCATGGTCGCTGGAATACAACCTGAAGAGCCGGGCCTTTCTGCCCAGCTTTTTTTAGCCGGGCCTTTCTGCCCAGTTTTTTTGAGGGCTATGGGTACCAGGAGGCCCAGGAAGAAATACGTTTCTTTGAGGGGCTGTGGGTATTGCGCTAGTCCGCGCACTTGGTCCGCTGTTGACGAGTGGCGGAAGAGGTAACATCCGGTGCGCTCACCGCCATGGAGAAGCGAAAGTTCATAAGCAGCATAAGGTTGCATTGGCGGAATCTATTTCAACGGAACTCATTATCTATCATCCATTCCAGTTCAGTATTAGGCCAAGCCGTGTGCTCGATCTATTAAGGGGGCTCAAGTGACAAAGGAAGGTAAAATCATTCTTGTTTTAGTTGTGACTGCGTTCGTTGGCTGGTTTGTCTGGCATACATTGTACCGATACGAAAATGATTACTCCTCCGGTTTGCCGGTAAAACACAGGACTGCTCGCCCGACAAACGAAGTTCAACTCTCTACACCACAGGGGCAGATCAAGCGAGAGATACCTAAGTTGTTTAACGCATCCGAAAAAGCGGCAGTAAACTTCAGTGAGGCGTTGAAGCCAGCCCAACCCCTCTCAACAACAGGGAGCGACAACCAAGAGGAGGTTTCAGCGGTCAAGAAACTAAAGATTGATATTAATGGAGACCAAATTAAAGAAGACGTTATAGTCTCTCGTGGACCAGGAGTGTCGGATCAATCCCTGAAAATTGAGGTTCTCAAAGACGGCAAGAAGATTTCTACGATCAGGGGCGAGTTTGGAATCCAATCAAACTATAAAATCGAAGACATTGACAACGATGACAAAAAGGAGATCATCGTTTGGAGCGGAGTCTGGGACCCAAGACTGCCCGGCGAGGACGGTGTAACCGAACAGACATATGAAGGTCATAGTGCGCCACATCGATACATAGTAGCGACCTACAAGCTAATCAGAGGCGAGTACTACCTTTGGCATGTCTACACGACAAAAAGAAAATATGACCCAATGTTTACCTGGGATCAAAAGGGACTTCCGCCCGAATAACCACATCGAACAAGCGGAATACGGCGCCTACGACTACCCCCGCGTGCTGCACCGCCACGGCCTCACGCCCTCCATGGGCCGGGCCTACCACAGCCAGGACAACGCCTACATGGAATCGTTCTTCCATTCCCCGAAGGCCGAGTGGATCCGGGGCCGTGAATTCCGTTCCTTCACCAAGCTGCGTGGCGCCATCAAGGCCTACATGCGTTTCTACAACCAACATCGCCTGCGCTCCGACATTGACTACCACGCGCCCGAAGAATAGAAGAATATGAGAGTATGAACCCGTGAACATTTTTTCGGGGGAAGATCTTGGCTCTGTCGCCGCTTGGCGTCGCCTTTGTTTAGCCGGCTTGTCTCAGCAGGGCCTCGACCTCTTCGCGGTTAGGCAACGAGGGCTGCGCACCGGCCTTGGTAACTGCAAGCGCCCCCGCGGCGGCACCCAGACGAACGGCGCTGGGCAAATCCAGCCCTTCCGATAGGGCCACGGCGAGCGCCCCAACAAAGGCATCGCCCGCGGCCGTGGTGTCTACCACCTGTACAGGAAAGCCGGGCTGGTGGCCGCTGCCGGCTCCTTCCGCCCAGCAGGCCCCTTGGCTTCCGAGGGTGACAACCACGCTCGGGACCACGCTGGACAGCTCCCTTGCGGCTCCCAGAGCGCTATCGGGCGAGTCCGGCAGCCTGCCGGTGAGCATAAAGGTTTCACTCTCGTTCACCACCAGCACGCCCAGTTTGGACAACAACGTTTTGGGTAGCTCTCTTGCGGGGGCGGCGTTGAGCACCACCACCGCACCGGCCTCTTTGCCTAGCTGGGCGGCTTTTTCCACGGTTTCCAGCGGAATCTCGAGTTGCAACAGCACCACCTTGGCGTTCGCAAACTGCCGGTTATTCAAATCTTCCGGACGCAGCCGGGCGTTCGCACCCGGCGAGACGATGATGGTGTTCTCTCCCCTGTGATTGATGGCAATAAACGCCACGCCGGTGGGGGAGCCTGCTTCCAGAACTTCCCGGGCGTCGACATGTTCGGCCTCGAGGCCTCTCAAAAGCGCCCCACCAAAGCCGTCCCGCCCCACGCGCCCAATCATCCGTACCCTCGCGCCCATGCGCGCGGCGGCAACAGCCTGGTTGGCCCCTTTGCCGCCAGGATGTGTCTGGTACTCCGAGCCCAGCAAGGTTTCACCTGGTCTGGGGTGCTCGTGCACCCGCGCCACCAAGTCCATGTTCAGGCTGCCGACAACCACAATGCTCATGACTGGTTCCGCCGCTATCGTATACGGGTTATCAGCGATATCTTCCGATCCGCTCTACCAGCAGCTCGAAAAACCCCTCCGCATCGGCCTCGAGGGCTACCTGGCAGTTCGCGGGCTTCTCGGTGACCTGCCAGTAGTCGCAGACGGTGCGGCCAAAGCCGGGGCCTGGGGTGGAATCCACTTCCACGAACATCGGGCGCAGCTTGAAAAGGTCTGGCTGTACCAGATACGCGATAGTCGCGGGGTCGTGCAGGGCGGCACCCTCGTAGCCGTAGCGGCGTTGGTAGTGCTGGCGGAAAAAGTCCAAAAGCGCCGCGGCGACCTCCCCCACGCGGGTACCCAGCGCGCGAAAGCGCGCGATGCGTTCAGGCGTCGCCAAGGTCTGGTGCGTCAGGTTCAGGCCGAACATAGTGAGGGGCGCGCCGGAATCGAAGACTATCTTGGCCGCGTGCGGGTCACACAAAATGTTGAACTCGGCCGCGGGCGTGGTGTTCCCCAAGTAAAGCGAGCCTCCCATGAGCACAATCTGTTTGATGGCGGGGACAATCTTGGGCTCAAGCCGCATGGCAAGCGCAAGGTTGGTAAGCGGCCCAACTGAAACCAGCGTAACCTTGCCCGGATGCTCCAGTACTTTTTGGATGATGAACAGGGCGGCGTGTTGCGCCTCTGCCCGGCCTTGGGGTTCTTGGAGATCGGGGCCCTCGCTCAGCCCGTGAGGGCTGGTTGTTTCTAGGCCGCTGTGTCCGTGCACGTTTTCCGCGCTGATCCGCTCGCGTAAAAGCGGCCGCTCCGCCCCCGCATAAACGGGCACAGTCTTTCCCAAGAGCTCGCGCACCACAAGCGCGTTGCGGGTGGTTTTCTCCAGCGCCACGTTTCCAAAGGTGGTGGTGATGCCCAGCATCTCAAGCTCCGGGCTGGCCAGCGCCAGCATGATGGCAATGGCGTCGTCGTGGCCGGGGTCGGTATCAAAAATTATCTTTTGCGGCACAAAAAGCAGTCTAATATATCTTCGGCAACCCTGGCCACCAAGAGCCTCAGCCCTGGCGTGCCGCCTGCGCCTCTTGTTTCAGCACGCGGCGATAAAGATCCAGATACTTGGGCACAATGGCTTCGGGCCTAAATTCGCTCAAGGCACGTTCGCGTCCGGCCCGGCGCATGGTGCCGTGTTTCTGTCTGTCATTCAAAATCTCGATAGCCGCGCTGGCCATCCCGTCCACATCGCCCACGGGGCGCAAACAGCCGGTCAGGCCATCCACAACCACTTCCGGCAACCCACCCACGTTGCTGGCAACTACCGGAACCCCCGCCGACATGGCCTCGAGGGCCACCAGGCCAAACGATTCGCTTTCCGAGGGTAGCACAAACAAGTCCGCCACCGACATGTACTGCTCGATTTCCGGCGTGAACTCAATAAATTGAACGCGGCCCTCCACCTGCAGCTCCTTGGCCAGTTGTATGCACGCCTCGCGCTCGGGCCCCTGGCCAATCATCAGCAGGCGGGCGGGCAGCGCCGCCGCAACCTTAGCAAAAATCCGCACCGCGTCTTGGGGGCGTTTGATAGGCCGGAAGTTGGAAACGTGTAAAATGATCTTTTCGTCCGGCTGGGCAAAGCGGGAGCGGCGTTCGAGGTCGTCGCAAGGCTTGAACCGCTCGGCATCCACCCAGTTGTGGATCACCTCAATGGGCCGGTCCACACCCAGGTGTGTGCGTGCGTCCTCGGCCAGCGAGCGGGAAACAGCCGTCGCCGCATCCGAGTTTAGAATGGCGTGTTTGGTGGTGGCGGCAAAGGCGGAATCGAGCCCCACCAGGGTCACGTCGGTCCCGTGCAGGGTAGTCACCACCTTGACCGGGTGCCCCATGTCGCGCGCCAACAGGGCGCTGGTAGCAAAAGGAATAGCGTAGTGTACATGCACAATTTGAATTTCGTACTTGGCAATCAACTCCGCCAGTGAGTTGGCTGTGGTCAGTGGCGTTAGCGCCTCACCAAAGAGCGGATAATCCGCGCTCAAAATCTCGTGAAAATGCAGCTTCCGCTCAGGCTTCGCTGAGCCGCCCATAATGCGCGCGAGCCAGTTGCGCACGCTCTTGCGTCCCGCCTGGACCAGCCGGCCCAACATGCTCTTAGGCTCAGGCTCATTGCCGAGCGAACGCAGCACGGTAGGGCCCGCATCATTCAAACGCTTATCGGTAAGCCGGAAAGGGCGCTCCGCGGAGAGAACGTGTACCTCGTGTCCCAGTTCGGACAAAGCC
>JAMCQK010000219.1:0-665 GCA_023382135.1 Deinococcus sp. | reverse complement strand
GCTCGGTAGCAACAACCCCCGAGCCACCCGCACTGGCGTGGCATACAATGGCAATCTTCACTCGGGGTAAGCCTAGCCTTGGCCCATGAGAGCAAAAGGTTGCTAGGTTACAGACAGCGGCGCAACCCCCGCATGGCTGCCACTGTTTGTTTGTGGTCAAAGCTCTTCTTGCGCCAGCTCCACTTGCACCGGGGTGGAGTGGAAGGTGGAGCCCCCGCCCATATCGGTAAGGCGTTCGCTGGTGAGGTGGTTGATGCCCTTGCCATCGGGCGCGGGCCTCTCCCACCAGGTGCCCTCGAGGACCACCGTCCCCGCAATCGGCGCACCGGTGACTGCTGCTTTACGCACCACCTCGCCTTGCCTCGAGCGGATGCGCACCTGCGCGCCATTCACAATCCCGCGCGCTTTTGCATCCTGCGGGTGAATCAACAACACCGGCTCCCCACCTTCGCCCTCTACCAGTTGTTCAATGTGCCCGTAGGTGGAGTTGAGAAAATGGTGCGCGGGTGGCGTGAGCAGCGTGAGCGGAAACTCTTCTGTGGTCTCGTCCAGAATCACCGCCGGTGGCGGGTCAAACTGAATTCTGCCGCTCGGTGTGTTCGCGCCATTTACAAAGGGAAGAAACGGGCGCGGAGTGGCTAGCCGGATATACCCTTCTTTCTTCA
>JAMCQK010000183.1 GCA_023382135.1 Deinococcus sp. | reverse complement strand
AGTCTTTGGCCTCACCATGCTGCTGATGTACACCAGCAGCTCTCTTTACCACGCGCTCAAGGTTCCCGAGAAAGTGCTGTTGGCACTGAGGAAGCTGGATCATGCGGCAATCTTTCTGTTCATTGCTGGAAGCTATACACCTTTGTTGATTACGGCCTTGGACGCGAAACTGCGGCCCTGGGCGCTTGGCGTGGTCTGGGGGCTTGCTGTGCTGGGGGTGGCACTAAAGGTGATCACGCTCAACGCCCCGCGCTGGCTCTACACGCTTTCCTACCTGGGTCTTGGCTGGCTGGCGGTTTTTCTGGTACCCAAGTTTGACCTTCCCGCTTCAAGCTTGGTTTTGATTGCCGTAGGCGGGCTGGCGTACAGCGTGGGCGCGGTGGTATACGCAATAAAAAAACCCAATCCCCTGCCGGGGATAATGGGCTTTCATGGGCTCTGGCACTTGTTTGTGCTGGTAGGAAGTGTCTCTATATACGCCGCGGTGCTGGTGCTCTACGTTTTGCGCTGAACTAAGTATCTCCCTGGTGAGTTTGACCCTTTGGTCAAACTCACCAGAGCCAGAGGGAGCAAGGAACACAGTGTGGCTTTTCAAGCCTTTCGACAAACTTAGACTGGAGCTACTTAACACCGGCTGCTTAGAGCCAACCAGAATTTCCCGCCGGCAAGGTGTTCATCCTGCCAGCGGGAAAGGCGTAATAGAACAAAAGGGTGGCGTGAACGGGTTTCGCCAAGCCCCACTGGTGCGGCAAGAACTTTGCTCCACGCTCTTTTTGGATTCGGCAGCCGCGTTGTACTGTTAAGCCTGGTATCCACATGGGGACTTCTACTTCACCAACCAACCATAAAGAGCGTAATGTGAGCCCCAACTTCATCACCAGCGTGATTGATGAAGACTTGAAGGCGGGCCGCTACCAAACTATTGTCACCCGCTTTCCACCCGAGCCCAATGGCTACTTGCACATTGGCCACGCCAAGAGCATCTGCCTTAACTTTGGCCTGGCGCTGGACTACGGCGGGGCTTGTAACCTTCGCTTTGACGACACCAACCCCGAGACCGAAGACCCCGAGTACGTTCTGTCTATCAAGAAAGATGTTGAGTGGCTCGGGTTCAAGTGGGACAGAGAGCTTTATGCTTCGGACTACTTCGACCAGCTTTACGAGTTCGCGCTGCAGCTGATTAAGGACGGCAAGGCCTATGTGGACTCGCTGTCGGATGAGGAGATAGGCGCTTACCGGGGCACGATCACAGAGCCGGGCAGGCCGAGCCCTTACCGGGGCCGCACGGTGGAAGAGAACTTGGATCTCTTCGAGCGCATGCGTAAAGGCGAGTTCCCAAATGGCGCCCACGTGCTCAGGGCCAAAATTGATCTTGCCAGCCCCAACATGAAGCTGCGCGACCCGGTGCTCTACCGGATCGTGCATGCCAGCCATTACCGTGCCGGGAACAAGTGGTGCATTTATCCGCTCTACGACTTTGCCCACCCGCTTTCCGACGCGATTGAGGGAGTTTCCCACAGCCTCTGCACGCTGGAATTCGAGAATAACCGCGCCATTTACGACTGGCTGTTGGAGAACTTGCGCGGCAAGTGCGGCCTGCCCGAAAGCCCCCGCCCCTACCAGTACGAGTTCGCCAGGCTCAACCTGGACTACACCCTGATGAGCAAGCGCAAACTCTTGCAGCTGGTGCAGGGCGGACAGGTGAACAACTGGGATGACCCGCGGATGCCTACGCTTTCTGGTTTGCGGCGGCGCGGTGTGACACCAGCGGCTATTCGGGAGTTTATCAAGCGGATTGGGGTGGCCAAGGCCAATTCCTGGGTGGATGCGGGCGTGCTCGAGGCCGCCATCCGCGACGACTTGAACTTCACGGCCCCGAGGGTTCTGGCGGTGTTGAGACCCTTGAAAGTGGTGATCACCAACTTTCCGCAGGGTAGAGACGAAGACCTCGAGGCCCCCTACTGGCCACACGATGTGCCACGGGAAGGCTCCCGCAGACTGCCTTTTTCCAGGGAAATTTTTATTGAACAGGATGATTTTGCCGAAAACCCACCCAAGGGCTTTCACCGCCTCTTTCCCGGCGGCAGGGTCCGGCTGCGCCACGCCTACGTGATCCGGTGTGATGAGGTTTTAAAAGATGCTTCCGGGGCGGTAACGGAACTGCGCTGCAGCTACGACCCAGATACTTTGGGCAAGAACCCCAGCGATGGAGCGGTGAAAGGAACCGTTCACTGGGTGAGCGCTCCCCACGCCGTGAAAGCCGAGTTCCGCCTCTACGACCGGCTTTTCACGGTGCCAAACCCAGAAGAAGGCGAAAGTTCGTTCATTGAGCATCTGAACCCCGAATCTCTGGTATGTGTTCAGGGGCTGGTCGAACCCTCGGTGCTGGCGGATGCTCCCGATACCCGCTACCAGTTCGAGCGCCTGGGCTACTTCTGGCGCGACCCGGTGGATTGTGGCAAGGAAGGCCTGGTGTTCAACCGGATTGTGACTTTGAAGGATTCGTGGGCCAAGACGGAGGCTGAAAGCCAGCAGCGCAAGGCGGAAAGCTCAAAACCTGCTTTGCCGGCTACAGGCCACAAGCCGCAGACTGAACCCGTGTTGTCTGCAGAGCAACTGGCAAGATTTAATCGCTTCAAGTCCCAAGGCATCGGCGAAGCGGAAGCCAGGGTGCTGGCGCGCGAGCCCAAGCTGGAGGCCTACCTGCTCGAGGCCGCCAAGAACGATGATATTAGGGGTCTCGCAAGCTGGGTGGTGAATGAGCTAGGTTCTGCTATCCGCGCGGGCGAGAAGGCGGTATCACCCAGCCAGCTGGCCCAACTGGTGGCGCTGGTAAAAGAAGGTATTATTACCAACCGCATTGCTAAGGGCGTGCTGGAAGAAGCTATCCAGAGGGGTGCAGACCCGGCGGAACTTGTAAAGCAAAAAGGTCTGCGCCAGCTTTCCGATGCCGCGGACCTCGAGCCCATTGTGGAGCGGTTGATCCGGCAGAACCCGGATAAAGCGAACGCGTTGCGTGGCGGGCGCACAGGGCTGATGGGTTTTTTTGTGGGGCAAGCAATGCGAGAAACTGGCGGGCGGGCAAACGCCGAGGTAGTTCAGCGGCTGGTCAACCAGAAACTGAACGATATTGAAAGCTGTTAGTGGTAGCGGCCGCTGATATGCTGGCGCCCAGCGGCGGCGCAAGCTGGGTAGCAGGCCGCGGGCTAGTTCTGGCCACCATAGCCCCGGACTTTTGGCATTAAGTATCTCCCTGGTGAGTTTGACCCTTCGGTCAAACTCACCATGGCCAGAGGGAGCAAGGCCCGCCTGCTGCGAAGCGGGCAGGAACACAGTGTGGCTTTTCAAACCTTTCGACAAACTTAGACGGAGATACTTAGTACCCGGAGCACTTTCGTTCTTGCTGCGCACGAGAGATCCTCGAGTCATCGGAATCGCAGGTTTAACCAACAGGGCCGAACGTCACAGTGGGGTCGTAGGTTCCTCGGGCCTTTTCTCCGTACGCCCGGTTAACCAAAACACAATACGCTCAGAAACATTTTCCAGGTGGTCCCCCAGGCGCTCATAGCTCCTGGCCACCCGCATTAACGTAAGGGCCTTGGTAATGGTGCGCGGGTCTTCCAGCATGTACGTAAGCAGTTCGCGAGTCACCTCTTCGTAAAGTCCGTCTATTTCGTCATCTCGCGCAAGCACATCCTTGGCCACGCTCAAGTCGCGTTCGGCCAAAGCTTTGGCCAGAAGATCTAGCATGGCAACCAGGTTCAAACCCATTCGTGGCAAGGTGATGTAGTTCTTGAGCGGCGGCTCCTTGGCGAGGATCGCCGCATCCTCCGCAACGTGTGTGGCGTAGTCCCCCGCACGCTCGAGGTCGGTAAGCGCCTTGATCACGGTGAAGATAAACCGCAGATCGGCGCCTACCGGCTGCTGGCGAGCGATCAGGGCCACCGCGTCACTCTCGATTTGGACCTCGAGTTCGTCGACTTCACGGTCTTGGGCAATCACCTGTTGCGCGAGCGCAACGTCCTGCTCCACCAGGGCCTGAGTGGCTTTTTGCACCATTTCCCGCACCAGCGAGACCATGCGGATGGTGCTTTCGGTCAGGAGGCTCAGTTCCTTATTAAAAGTTTCCCTCATGTTCCCCTCCAAGATACGATGGCACCGAAAACATTAGTCTTGAGCCTTGGCTTCCGGGTTCGCCACTGGAAAGGTGACTCCAAAGGCATTGCCGCCTTCGCAAGCACGGCCATAGGCCCTGCCACCCCAGCCTGCCGACAGCCTCCGCACCAGCGTGAGCCCCAAGCCGGTTCCCCGGGCACCCGCCGCGTGCACGCCCCGCTGTCCGGATTGAAAAAGAGGCTCGTACTCGGGGAGAGGCTTTCCTTTGTCTCGCACCTCGAGCCAGACCTCCCCCTCTCCGCTTCCGCTGACCACCGCAATCTCTCCTCCCGGCCCGTATTTGATAGCATTCTCCAGCAGGTTGAGCAACGTCTGATACACCGCATCCTGACTGGCCCGCACGGTGATAGAAGCCTGCCAGTGAATAAAGGCGCCGCGCTCGGCCAACTGCAGACCTAAAAAGCGCTCAAGCCTGGGGCAAAGCTCCTCGAGATTGAACGTCCGCTCCGCGGTGGGAAGCCGGTAAAGCGGGAGATCTTCCAACAGTCTTTTGAGCCGCTCGGCTTCCTGATAAAGAAGCTCTAAAATTTGGCGGCTTTCTTTCTCCGGCACGCCCTGGACCAGTGCTTCCAATAAAGCCATCATCCCAGCTACCGGCGTTCGTAACTCGTGCGCAAGCACCCGGCTCGATTCCTCCAGGGCCTCGAGGCGGTTTGCTTCCGCGGTCTGGTCTTGCAAGAACAGTATCCCGCCTTCGGCGCGGGCAAGCAGTACACGGCCCCGCACATTCAGCCTGGTCTCCCCTGTCTGGTGGACGAGTTCTTCCAGCCGGTGGTCCCGCAATACCAACATGGGTCCTTGTCCTATGGCGCGGTCCCGCTCCACCCCTAACAAACTTGCCGCGCTGGGGTTCAAGTAGAGCGCTTTGCCTTGGACGAAGATCACCAGGCCCTCCCGGGCCTTTTCCCAGGCGGCCTCGAGGCTCTGGCAAAGCAGCTTATCCACGCTGGCCCACTTCCCTAAACCGATAGCCGACGCCCCGGTATGTCTCGATAAATCGGGGTTGTCTGGGGTTTTCGTGGAGCTTCTCGCGCAGTTGGGCAATATGCTGGTCCACCGTGCGCGGGGTGCCAACAAACTCAGCGCCCCACACTTGCTCCAGAAGCTCTTCGCGTGAGTAGACTTTTCCCGGCCGGCGTGCTAAAAACGCAAGCACGTCAAACTCCCGCCGGGTCAGGCTGAGAGATACGCCATCCAAAAACACCTCGAAGCGCTCCAAGTCAAACACTAGCCCGCCGCGCTCCATGCGTGCGGTCTTGCCTGCTCGCCTCAAAAGAGCCTTGACTCTGGCTAAAAGCTCCGCATTGGAGAAAGGTTTAGCCAGGTAGTCATCCGCCCCCTGCTCCAGCCCCATAATCCGGTCCACTTCATCGCCTTTGGCGACGCCCAGCGACTGGTTGAAGATCTCCTGCTTCAGGCGGCTGCGGATCCACTCGCGGTCCGCCATCCACTCTCCGACTCCGGGCCGGATGTTTCGCTGTGAC
>JAMCQK010000060.1 GCA_023382135.1 Deinococcus sp. | reverse complement strand
GATCTCCCTCCGCTCAAACCCATTGCCTCCATCACCGGTATCCAAAGCGGGCGCATTCCCAGGGAAGTGGCCGAGCAGGGCTACCGGCTCTTGACCCCTTCGGCAATGCCCTATGGAAGCCTGGTAATTTTCGCGTTTGCGGGGCTCCTGCTGGGTGCGGGCCTTTTCCAGCTCAGGCGCCCCGCGCTGCAGCAAGATGACGACCTGCGCGCAGGCCTGATTCTGGCCTCGGTGATCGCCGTGCTGGTCCCGGCCTTCGACGCCACCGAGTTCATGTTGCAAAAGCTCGCCAAGGGCTGGCCTTTCCTGGTGGACTTCTGGCACCGTGCCTGGCCTCCGAACCTTGCCCAGCCCATCGACAAGATCTTCCCGCTGCAAACCGCCTTCAGCGAGATCATGCTGACCGTTGAAATTGCTTTGGTCGGGACATTTCTGGCGGCAATTTTCGCGCTGCCCACCTCTTTCCTGGCGGCCAGGAACCTGACTTTGCGGAACCGGGTTCTGAGGGGAGTTTTTTATCTAATGCGAACCTTCTATAACGCCGACCGCGGGGTGGACACCCTAATTCTGGCGCTGGTGTTTGTGGCCGCGGTGGGTCTGGGCCCATTTGCTGGCGTGCTGGCAATTGCCATACATTCCATCGCGGATCTCGGCAAGTTGTATTCCGAGGCCATTGAGAACGTGGACAAAGGACCGATTGAAGCCTTGGAATCGGTGGGGGCTGGCGGCGCCAATGTTCTGCGATGGGGAATTCTGCCGCAAGTGCTGCCGCTTTTTGTCTCGTACACCTTGTACCGCTTTGAAATCAACTTCCGCGTTTCAATTGTTCTCGGCTTCGTGGGCGCGGGAGGTATCGGCTACTTTATCAAGGGGGCCATGGACGCAGGCCACTATGACCAGATGATCATTGGGGTCATCATCGTACTGATTGTGGTGAACATCATCGACTTTGCCTCTAGCTGGCTCAGGAGCAGGCTGGTCTAGTACAGGCCCTGGAATAACATGTGGGGTATGGAGCCTACGGCGTTTATTGAGGCCAAGCGCGACGGCCTCGAGCACACCAAGCCAGCGTTGCAAGAATTCTTTGGCGCCTTCCTGAAGGGCCAGATCCCCGACTACCAGGTCTCCGCCTGGCTGATGGCGGTGTACTTCCAGGGCATGTCGCCAGCTGAAACCCTGGCGCTTACCCAGGTGATGGCCGAGAGCGGCCACATGCTGGACCTCTCGGGTTTTGCCCACACGGTAGACAAACACTCTTCCGGCGGTGTGGGGGACAAGACCACCCTGGTAGTGGCGCCCATTCTGGCGGCGGCTGGCTGTACTGTGGCCAAGATATCCGGCCGCGGCCTGACGTACACCGGCGGCACCATCGATAAGTTGGAGAGTATCCCCGGCTGGCACGGCGAGTTCTCGGAAGCGGAGTTCCTGGCTCAAACACGCAAGGTCGGCCTGGTGGTGGCCGCGCAGTCGGGGGAACTGGCGCCGCTGGATGGCAGGCTGTATGCGCTGCGCGACGTGACCGCCACGGTAAACTCTATTCCGCTTATCGCCTCGTCCATCATGAGCAAGAAGCTGGCTTCAGGGGCAAAAACCATCGTGCTCGACGTGAAAGTTGGCGCGGGAGCATTCATGAAAACACTGGAGGGGGCCCGAGAGCTCGCCAGGACCATGATTGCAATTGGCCTGGGAGCGGGGCGGAATATGCGGGTGGTGCTCTCCAGCATGGAAAGGCCCCTGGGTAAAGCTGTAGGCCACGCGCTCGAAGTGAAAGAGGCTATCGAAACCCTCAGTGGGTCGGGCCCGCAAGACCTCAAAGAACTTGCGCTCACGCTGGCGGGAGAGGGGCTGGAAGCCACTGGGCTGGCCAAGTCACAAGCCAGAGATGTCTTGGAGTCTGGCAGGGCGCTTTCTAAGTTCCGCCAGTTTGTAGAAGCTCAGGGGGGAGACCCGAAGGTGGTGGACAACCCTGGCCTGTTGGAGCTTGCACCCGAAGTCTTCGAGCTCAAAGCGGAGACGGCCGGGTATGTAACCGCACTGAACGCGCTCAATGTGGGCCAGGCGGTGCTCTTGTTGGGTGGAGGAAGGCAGGTGAAAGGGGAAGCTATCGACCTTGGCGTGGGTGTGATGCTCGAGAAGAAGCCCGGAGACAAAGTTTCTTTGGGGGAGACCCTGGTGCGGGTGTATCACCGGGGAAAGGGCCTCGAGGCCGCCTTGGCCAGCCTGAAATCCGCCTACCAGACTGGAACTGAACCCCCGGCTACCCCTCTGGTGCTGGAGGTAATGCGAGGATAAAACATAAACTAACTTCCGAAAACTTGAAGCTTGCCCGGCGTAATCAGCGGGCATAAAGCTCCCCGCCAGCCCTGTCCAGGATAAGGTTGTGCCGATTTTTGGTTCACGCTCGTTTGACCCTGGACCCCAAACCGTGTCATGATGCCTGACTGATGCGCAGGCGGGAGAGCCGGTACACCCTATGGCTGGCCCGGAGTGGGTCAGCCCCCAAGACTTTCAACCTGCCGGTCTGGCTGCCGCTCGTCCTGGTCTTGGTGCTGGCAGGGTGGACGGCGTTCAACTTGTACTTATGGGGGCGCACCGCCGAGATGCGGATTTTGCAGATCCAGATGACCAGGCTGGCGGAGCAGTCGCGCAGGCTCAGTCTAGACCTCGAGGCCGAGCGCGCGCGGAACAACGCGCTTTCCGACAAGGCGCAGGGGCTCTTGAAGAGCCTTGAATCGGTAGAAACCCAGATTAACGCCCTTCGGGAACGGGCGGGCATGTCCAAAATCAAGCTAACCCCGGCCCGCGCCGAGCCCAACAAGCCCAAAGGCGGCGAGGCTATTCCTGCCGACCTGGACCAGGTGCTTTTAGCCATTGGCCAGCAACTCTCCGAGTACAACGGCGCGCTCAGCCGGGTAGCGCCGGCCTTGGACGAGACCCTGCGCCGCGAGGAAGCCAGACCTGCGGGCTACCCCTTGCGCTTTTTTAGCGGCACCACCTCGCAGTTCGGTTACCGCCGCAACCCGTTTGGGCCCGGCTTTGAATTTCATGACGGCCTGGACTTGGCCGCGGCCCCAGGCGCGCCCGTATACGCCACCGCCCCCGGTGTGGTGGTGCAGGCGGGCTGGAATGGTTCTTTTGGCAATTCGGTCCAGATTGACCACGGTTATGGCTACAAGACGCTTTATGGCCACCTTTCTGCTTTGCGCACCCGTGTCGGTGAGCGGGTGGAAAAAGGCGATTTAGTGGGACTGGTGGGCTCCACGGGCCGCTCCAGTGGGCCTCATCTGCACTACTCGGTCTTTCGCTACGGGGTGGCGGTGAGCCCTACCGACTTTCTAAGCGTCTCCCGCTAATGGCCTAGAATTGGCTATGCTATCGCGCAGAAAGAGCCCACCTTCGCTTTCCTATCTGGACCCAAGCGCCGAGTTTGAGGGCACGCTCAAGGCCCGCGGCCAAGTTCGCATAGATGGCAGGGTCAAGGGCGCGGTGCTGGTGGAGGGAGACCTCGAGGTTGGCCCCAAAGGGATGGTGGACGGCCCCTTGGTGCAGGCCAGGAACATCCAGATCCACGGAACAGTCAAGGCCGAAGTGGTGGCGCAGGAAAAGCTGGTTCTTTCCAAGACCGCCCAGGTGGAAGGGGATATCCGCGCCAAGTCCCTGGATATCGAACCCGGGGCGACTTTTATTGGCCGCAGCCATACCGGAGAGATCAAGGCGCTGCCCACGCCGGGGAAATAGGACTAAGTCGCTCCACGGTGAGTTTGCAAAACGCTCATTCCGGCAAACTCACCCAGGTTAGCGGCATAGCCGCAATGGCCTACGGCCACGGCCTGGTGTCGTCTCATTCTCCCTGAAAGACAACTAACCCTTCGGGCTGAGCGGTCGGGGTAAGCCTGCAAGGCCTGCCCCGGAGACGCTTAGCCCAGGCATGTACTGCGCAAATTTCCCCTTTGCCGTGGTCAGTTGTCACGCCCTTTGTGGGGCGGCAAAAGTACAGTTAGAAGGCTTAGTGGCTATGAGGCGAGAGAGGCAACTGCCCACCTTTAGCGAAAAGGCCGCTGCGATGCTTGCGGGGCGGGCAAGTCTGCCGTTCTGGGCGCTTGGGACTATGGCCTGCCTCGCGGCGGCGGTCTTGGCGCTCTTTATCAGCCAAGCTTCCCAGATCAAGCGCTTACAAAAGCAGGTTCACCAAATTACGCTCGAGGCCCGTGGGCTAGGTCTCGACCTCGAGGCTGAGCGGGGCCGCAACCAGGTGCTGGCGGGCGAGGCCGAGCGGGTAATGCAAGACCTGAAAATGCTCGAGGCCGAAATCAACCGGCTGCGGGAAAAGGCGGGCCTACCCAAAATTCCCCCGCTCCCCGACAAGAATCCGCCAGCGCCCCGCGGTGGTGGTGCCGGCCGCCTCGAGCTGGGCGAGCTTTTGCTCAGCATACAGAGCCAGATGACCAGCTTCGCCGCCGAAATTGCGCCGGTGGCGGAGGCGTTGGAAAACCCTTTGAGCGACGAGCTGCTGGTGCCCGTAGGCATACCGCTGCATTCGGCCACCTACGTCACCTCCTGGTTTGGAGTTCGCGCCAGCCCTTTTGGCAACGAATACGAGTTTCACAACGGCCTGGACTTCTCCGCAAGCTACGGCGCGCCGGTTTATGCCACCGCCTCTGGCGTGGTGGAAGAAGCCGGCTGGAAAGGCCCCTATGGCTTAGCGGTGGTGATAGACCACAACTTTGGTTACCGCACGCTTTACGGGCACCTCTCGGCAATTAGCGTGGCTGCGGGCGAGCAAGTAGAACAGGGTAATCTCATTGGCCAGGTGGGCTCCACGGGAAGGTCTACCGGAGCGCACCTGCACTACACCGTCTTCCGCTACGGGGTGGCGGTGGACCCTAGCTCCTATGCGGGGGTGTCGGCGGTACCATGACCGCAAAACACACGGTAAAACCTTTGGCAGGCTTGACCAGCTTGGCCAGCGTACCGCACGGCGTTTTCCCACCCTCTTTTGGTTCCCAGGCTCAGGCGGTATAAAGTAAGGCTGCCATGGCCTTAGAACGCCTGTTCCGCCGCCGCCGTGCTCAGGGTGAGGCTCGTGACGTACCCGAACTATGGAGCAAGTGCCCAGAATGCGCCGCCCCTATCTATAAGAAAGACCTCGAGCAAAACTGGTTCGTGTGTGGCAAGTGTGGCTACCACATGCGGCTCCCTGCCTCAAAGCGGGTTGAGCTCTTGGCCGACGAGGGAAGCTTTCAGACCATCACCGGGCTCGGACCGGTGGACCCCCTGGGGTTCGTGGATACCGACCCTTACCCGAAGCGGCTTTTGCGCTACCAGCACGAGGCCGGCTCCCCGGAAGCCATCATTGGGGGCCGTTGCACCATTACCGAGGTTCCCAGCGTGCTGATGGTCATGAACTACGCCTTTGCCGGGGGTTCCATGGGAAGCGTAGTGGGTGAGGAGATTGCCCGTGGCGCCGAGCTTGCCGCCTCCGAGCGGCGCGCACTGGTAATTGTTTCGGCCTCCGGCGGCGCCCGTATGCAGGAGGCCGCGCTCTCGTTGATGCAGATGGCCAAGACCACCTTGGCACTAGACCGGCTCTGGGCGAAAAGGCTTCCTTTCCTGTCAATCCTGACCGACCCCACCACCGGCGGGGTAACCGCCAGCTTCGCGGCCATTGCCGACGT
>JAMCQK010000157.1 GCA_023382135.1 Deinococcus sp. | reverse complement strand
GCCTCCAGGGAAAGGCGTTTGCAGCGCTTCACCTTCCTGGCCCGGTTCACGTTGCAGGGGGTCTGGTTGACCCGGGCGCTCTCCAGCTTCACGTCTTGGAAGTGTCGGGGGATGAGCTTCCTGCCCTTTTGTTTAGGAAGGGAGGGAATCCGGCTGGCTAATTCAGTGTTCAGGAGCGTGAGCGGTTCAAACTCCGCCGCCTTTACCCGGTTGAGGCCCTGGGAGGGGAGTCTGAGAGCGAGGCTAACGGCGGCCACGGAAAAAGGATAGCATGCCCCGCAGGGCATGCACGAGAACTCACCGGGTCGAGCCGCTTGACTTTTGGTGCTTACTGGTATCATGGCCCGTAATTAAATTTTTGAACAAGGTTGTTTCAGTGGTTGGGTGTTTACCATGCGTGAACCTGTTCTAAAGCTAAGAGGAATTAGCAAGCGTTTCCCGGGTGTGGTGGCCAACGACCAGGTGGACCTAGATGTTTATCCCGGCGAGGTGCATGCGCTCTTGGGAGAAAACGGCGCCGGCAAGACTACACTGATGAACATTCTGTATGGCTTTTACCAGCCGGACGAGGGCCAGATCGAACTCTCTGGCAGGCCTGTCCGTATCGGCTCTCCGGCAGAGGCTATGCGGCTTGGCATCGGGCTGGTTCCGCAGCATCCATTGTTGGTACGGCGCCACTCGGTGGCGGAGAACCTGGCCCTGGGACTACCCACCGGCT
This sequence comes from Deinococcus sp., assembly GCA_023382135.1. Lineage (GTDB taxonomy): Bacteria > Deinococcota > Deinococci > Deinococcales > Thermaceae > JAMCQK01. Next base: position 24,993 of record JAMCQK010000157.1, on the reverse strand, counting down.
GGTGGCGACCCACAAAACCTCTGGGTAAGAGGCTGCACGAACTTAAACAGCAGTACCGCCTTGACGTGGAAGCGGGCGCGCTGGTGGAGCAACTTTCTCCGGGCGAGAAGCAGCGGGTGGAGATTATCCGGGCGCTCTTGCGGGGGGCAAAAATTCTAATCCTCGACGAACCCACCAGCGTGCTCACGCCCCAGGAAGCGGGCGAGCTTTTCAAGGTTATCCAGCGAATTACCCAAAGCGGTGGCGCAGTGCTTTTCATCAGCCACCGCCTGGACGAGGTGCTCGAGATCGCGAACCGCGTTACCGTACTCCGCAAGGGGAAGGCGGTGGGAAGCCTGACCCCGCCCACCGATAAAGCCACCCTGGCCGAGATGATGGTGGGAAGACAGGTTTCCTTCGAGCGCGAGCGGGGTATGGCCAAACGGGGTGCTCCTGTGCTCGAGGTCCAGAAACTCTCGGTTTTTTCGGATCGGGGTCTGCCTGCGCTGAGGTCGGTCTCGTTTAACCTTCACCAAGGTGAAGTCCTGGGCGTCGCGGGCGTGGCGGGTAATGGCCAGAGCGAGCTTATCCAAGTACTAGCGGGGCTACGCAAGGCGGTATCTGGCTCGGTCAAGCTGGATGGCCGCGATATTACCGGCAAGACGCCGCGGCAGCTGCATACGCTTGGTGTGGCGCACGTGCCCGAAGACCGGATCCGCATGGGTGTAGTCCCCAGCATGAGCGTGGCGCAGAACCTCGCACTCCGCAATTATTTTCGCCCGCCTTTTTCCAAGGGTCTTTGGCTCGACCAACAGGAGTTGGACCAAAATGCCCTGCGCCAGATTAGACAGCATGAGATCGCCGCTCCCAAACCTGGAACCGAGGCCCGCCTGCTTTCTGGTGGGAACATCCAAAAAATCATCCTGGCGCGTGAACTGGCTGGCAACCTCAAGGTAATCCTTGCGGTGCACCCGACCTACGGTTTGGACGTGGGCGCCAGCGAGCAGGTTCACGCCACGCTGCTTCAAAAAACCCAGGAAGGCGCGGCGGTGCTGCTGGTCTCGGAAGATCTGGACGAAATCATCTCCCTTTCGGACTGCGTCGGGGTGCTTTACGCGGGTGAGCTGGTTGGACCCGTGGAAGCAACCAGTGTCACCCGCGAGCAGATTGGCTTGTGGATGATGCGGGGCGAAACGGCGTTCACCACCATCGAGGCCTAATCATGGTGCGGCTTGAGTTTGATCCCAACCCGCCAGGAAACCGCGTCTGGCTAGTGATGGGCCTGGCGGTGCTGGCGGCTATTGCGCTTTCCAGCCTGATCTTCTGGTCCTACGGGGTACCGCCTGTCACGGCGTATCTCACCCTCTTCAAAGGAACGTTGGCAAACCCCGCCGGTATTGCCGAAAGTTTCAGGCGCGCCATTCCACTATTGCTGATTGGCGCGGGCCTTAGCCTGGCTTTCCGCAGCCAGTTCTTTAACATTGGGGCCGAGGGCCAGCTTCTGCTGGGGGCTTCGGCGGCTACCGGCGTGGCTCTTTTTATTCCTTTGCCCGCGGAACTCAAACTGGTCACAATGTTTTTGGCGGGCTTCTTGGCGGGGGGCGCCTACGCGCTTATCGCCGCGCTGCTAAAGTCTCGTCTTGGCGTGAATGAAATTCTTTCCACCCTGATGCTCAATTACATCGCGGTCTATATCGTTCAGTTTCTGGTCAATGGACCCTGGAAAGGCAGGAGCCTGATGGGCTTTGCCTACACCGAACAGTTTCCCGCCGCCGCGACACTGCCTGTGATTGGCGGGACGCTTATTCACTGGCCAACGCTGTTGTTGGGCGTGTTGCTGGCGCTTTTCTTGCAGTTGATTTTAAACCGGTCAACGATTGGCTATGAACTCAGGGTGGTAGGGGAGAACCTCGAGGCCGCCCGCTACGCGGGCATCAACATTGGCCGCACGGTGCTAATGGTGGCTATGCTTTCCGGCGGGCTTGCGGGCCTGGCGGGCGTGGGCGAGGCCGCAGGCATACACAAAAGACTCCTGGACCCTGCGCAAATATCCCTCGGTTATGGCTTTACCGCCATTATTGTGGCCTGGCTGGCGAGGGGGAACCCCGCGCTTACCATCTTTACCGCTTTGCTGATGGGGCTCATTTTTGCCGGAGGCGACGTGATGAAGCTGAACCTACAAATGCCTTTCCGGGTGGTGGATGTCTTCAGCGGCCTGCTACTGATGTTCCTAATCGGAAGCGAACCGTTGGCGCGGTACCGCTTGAAGTTTGGCAGGAGGGCATAAATGGAAGAGATCTTTTCCGCCCTTGCCCGCGCCATGGCATTTGGAACGCCTATTTTGCTGGCGGCCTTGGGTGAAGTGGTGGTGGAGCGGGCCGGCGTAGTAAATCTCGGTGTGGAAGGCATGATGGCTGTGGGCGCGCTCGCCGCCTTCGCGGCGGCCCAAACTTCGGGAAACCCCTTTTTGGGCGTGGTGGCGGGAGTCCTGGCGGGCGGGATCGCCGCCAGCGCCCATGCGTTTGTCTCGGTGAACTTGCGGGCGAACCAGTTTGTTTCTGGCCTGGCGCTCACCATGTTGGGCCTGGGGCTCTCTGGCCTGCTCGGCAACAAGTACGTGGGGGCTCCACTTGAACACCCACTTGCGGAGACGGGGTTTACTTGGGCCGCCGTTGTGCTATCAATTGTCATCTGGCTAGTGCTCTACTTCACCCGCACCGGGCTGGTGGTCCGCTCGGTGGGGGAAAATCCTGCTGCCGCCGATGCCTTGGGCCTCGAGGTCTACCTGGTGCGCTACGGGGCCACCATTTTTGGCGGCATGATGGCGGGGCTGGCGGGCGCGTTTCTCTCCTTGGCCTACCGGCCTTCCTGGAGCGACGGTATGACCTCGGGTCTCGGCTGGATTGCCGTAGCGCTGACCATTTTTGTTGCATGGGAGTCAATCCGGGCGGTCTTCGGCGCCTTCTTCTTTGGCCTCCTGTACCACCTGGCGTTTAGGCTGCAAGGAAGGCTACCTTCTGAAATGTTGCTTGCGCTGCCGTACCTGCTGGTTATTGTGGTGCTCACGCTGGCGGCTCTTCGCCGCAGGCAAGGTAACGCCCCCGAGGGCCTGGGTCTTCCATACGAGCGGGGGACACGGTAAGTTACTGAGTAGTTCCAAATATCCCGCTCACACCAGAGCTTGTGCTCCAAAGTTGCGGATAGAATACCGGCAAGGGAAAATAACAAGGGGGGAAACCTATGAAGAGATGGTTATTTATAGCGGCAGTTTTGGCCAACCTGGGTTTTGCGCAGACCGAAAAGCTCAAGGCCTGCTTTATTTACGTGGGCCCCGTGGGCGACTACGGCTGGACCAACGCCCACGACGAGGGCCGCCGGCTGGCGGAGAAAGCCCTACCGTGGCTCGAGACCAAGTTTGTGGAATCGGTGCCGGAGGCCCAGGCCGGACCATTCATCGACAAGTTTGTGCAGGAAGGCTGCAAGGTCATCTTCACTACCAGCTTTGGGTTTATGGATGGCACCCTCGAGGCCGCTAAGAAGTACCCGGATGTCATCTTCGCCCATGCCTCCGGCTTCAAGCGCGCTCCCAACATGGCCACCTACATGGCCGACTTCTACCAGATTTATTACCTCAACGGCCTGGTTGCGGGCGCTTTGACCAAGAGCGGCAAAATTGGTTACGTGGGGGCTTTCCCTATCCCCGAGCTCAAACGCCACATCTCAGCCTTTGCGCTCGGAATCCGCGAGGTGAACCCTCAGGCCAGCGTCAACGTCAAGTGGATCAATGCCTGGTACGACCCAGCCAAGGCCAGTGAGGCCACCGAGGCACTGATTGCTGAGGGCAATGACATCTTTGCCTTTACCGAAGACTCGCCTTCCGTTATCCAGACCGCAGCCAAGAAGAAGCTGATGAGTTTCAGCCACTACTCTCCCATGCACAAGTTCGCCCCGGACTACGTGGTCTCCGGGCAGCTGGTGCACTGGGACAAGATCTACATCGACTTCCTGACCAAGGTCCATAATGGCACCTATACCAACAAGAACCTGGAGAAGGTGGACTACTGGTGGCTGTTGGGTGAAAAGGCGGTTGAAATGGGTGGCCAGGCGGGCATGCCCATCAACCCCAAGTACATCCCGGCGCTCAAGGCCAAGATGGTCAAGGACCGGCTTACCGGCAAGACGGTTTCGGTTTACGATCTGGTGATGAGCCGTTGGAAGGCCATGGCCCAGGCCAAACCCACCTTCGACCCGTTCACCGGGCCTATCAAAGATAGGAACGGCGTAGTGCGCGTGGCACCGGGAAAGATCATGTCCATCGGCGAACTTAACTCCATGGAGTGGGCAGCCCCTGGCATTGTGGGTGCCTGGCCCAATGAACCGAAATAATTTGGCGGCGGGATGTAGCTTGTAGAAGACAAGAACAAAGCGGGCCCGAAGGGGTCCGCTTCCTTTTGACTACGACCAGGCAGTGTCTGATTCTTTGAGCACCACTCCCAGTAACGCCAGGAAGCATACTTCTCAAAAAACTTCTCAAAACAAAAGGGGAATTCCTCGGCTACGCCTCCTCTGCCAATTGCTATCCCGAGCGTACGCAAGGGTTCTCATCCCTCACTCCATCGGCGGGATTTCTCGGTAGCAGAGCACCCTAGCAAGACAGGGTCCGATGCCGAGGTTTCTCACCCTGACCTTGAACGAAGCGAATGTAAAGGGTCTCGGGGCTCGTGAAAAGGTGGCTGATACCCCGAAAAGACTTACGGCCAATACGAGACATTGCCTGCCCTGATGTGGCACGAGATTCCTGGCCGTGCTCAGAATGACAATTTTAGGTGAGTGTCGCCCCGAACCCTTCGGCTTTTTTGGGCAGGCTTCGCGAAATATTTCGCGCTGCAAGGTGGCCGGACCATGCTCGGGTATACCGCGGGAGCATATCGAGTACTTCTGTGACAGCGGGGTGTAGTTGATTGTTTGGCGGCTAGGGTAGCTTGGTGAAGATGAACAAGAAAGAGCAGGTTTACGTGTTACCCGCAAATAAGTTTCCGCCTGCCGGAGCAGAATTGCTGTGCCTTGAGGAAGCTCTCCTTTCAAGCATCCAGTCCGAAGGCTTCTTTATCCCCCGCGACCAGGCCGAAAATGACCCGTCCTTCCGCCAAATCATCCCCTACGCCTTGCTGGCTCACCAAGACAAGTTTTTCCTGATGCGCCGTACCAGGGGTGGGGGAGAGGCAAGGCTGCACAACCTCTTCACCATCGGTGTGGGTGGCCACATTAATCCGGAAGATATCGGAACGAATCCGCTGCTGGGCGGCTTACGCAGAGAAATCGCCGAGGAAGTCGGTGTTATAAGCTATCGGGCGCGGGCAGTTGGGCTGATTGTCCAAGACGACAACGCGGTGAGCCAAGTGCACGCGGGGGTAGTTTTCCTGGTTGAAGCGCACGATGAGCCCCGCGTGGCCGAGACCGACAAACTAGAAGGGCAGCTTGCTTCGCTGGAACAGATCCATGCGGTGCACCATCAACTCGAAGACTGGTCGAAAATTGTGCTCGGCTGGCTAGACAGAAGCGGAAGCACGGATATAAGCTTTGACTCGGTATAAAGTTTTCAAGGAGGGGCAATGCGCATCAAAAAAATCGGCGTGGTGGGCGCGGGGACTATGGGTGCGGGCATCGCCGCCCTGTCAGCCTCTGCCGGAGTGCCAGTGGTTCTTCTGGACATACCTGGCAAAGACGACCGCAACGAAGTGGTGAAAAAGGGTTTGGAACGGGCGCAAAAGTCCAAGCCCGCGTCCTTCATGGACAAGGCCCGCGTCTCGCTCATTGAAACCGGTAACACCGAGGACGACCTCAAAAAACTTTCCGACTGCGACTGGGTGATCGAGGCCATCATAGAAAAAGTTGAACCCAAGCGCGAACTATATTCAAAGCTTGAATCCACTCTAAGGCCCACCACTGTCATCTCCTCCAACACCTCTGGTATCCCTATGAAAACCCTGCTCGAGGGCCGCTCCGAAGCCTTCAAAAAGCGCTTTCTAGGAACCCATTTTTTCAACCCGCCGCGCTACTTGCATTTGTTGGAAGTCATCCCCACACCCGAAACCGACCCGAAGGTGGTTGAACTGATCAAAGACTTTGGTGAACGGATTTTAGGCAAAGGTATCGTGCTCGCCAAGGACGTCCCCGGTTTTATCGCCAACCGCTTGGGCGTCTACGGCATGATCCAGGCCATCCGCATCATGGAGGAGTTTGGCCTGACTATTGACGAAGTCGACGCCCTTACCGGTCCTTTGCTCGGTCGGCCAAACTCGGCCACCTTTCGCACCGCCGACCTTACCGGTCTCGATGTGCTCAAGCTGGTATCCGAGGAACTGGCACACACCACAGGTGAAGATTTCTCAATACCGGCGTGGGTTCTGGATCTGATTGCCAAGGGTGCGCTGGGCGAAAAGACCGGTGTCGGTTTTTACAAGCGTCAAGGAAAAGACATTCTCACGCTCGATTACAAAACCGGTGAGTACCAACCCCAAGAAAAACTCAGAACCGCTGAGCTTGGCGCTTTGAAGGACGCCCCGCTTGCCGAAAAACTGCGCGGAGTACTCAAGCTTTCCGGTAAACACGGCGAATTTATGCGCAAGCTATTTGCGGTGACCGCACACTACACCCTTTCCAAGGCTCCAGAAATTGCTTACGACATTACGGCGGTCGATCACGCTTTGGAGTGGGGGTTCGGCTGGCAAGAGGGACCTTTTAAGAATATGGATGCTGTCGGATTAGACACCGTGCGGCAGATTTTCTCCGAGCACAAGCTGGCTGAGCCCGACCTACTGAAAAAGACCAAAGACAGTTTCTACAAACACGGGAAGCTGCTCGGTTTTGATGGCTCGTACCGATCCATCCCCGTTCGAACCGACACCATCGCGCTTGCCCCACTAAAATCTTCCGGCAAAGTTCTATCCGAAACCAAAGACTCGGCACTGGTCGACCTGAGCGATGGCGTGGCCCTTTTCGAGTTCCGCACCAAGATGGGCACACTGGGCGACGGCCTTGTGCGCGATCTCAACAAAGCCCTTGACTGGATCGAGGCGAACAACTACGCGGGCCTGGTAATTGGCCACGAAGACCCGCGTACCTTCACCGCTGGCGCGAACCTGGCGCTCGTTTTGTCAGTTGCGCAGGAAGCTGACTGGGACACGCTTAACATGGCCACCATGCAGTTTCAGAACACTGCAATGCGGCTTCGCCAATCGCCTTTTCCGGTGATCATCGCGCCTTTTGGTCTGACGCTGGGCGGCGGGGCGGAGTTCACCTTGCACGCCGACAGAGTCCAGGCTCACGCGGAACTGTATATGGGGCTGGTTGAGGTCGGCGTTGGCCTAATTCCCGCTGGTGGCGGCACCAAGGAAATGCTCTTCCGGTTCACTAAAGAGCTTGAGGCCTACGAGCAAGCCGACTTCTTCGAGGCCGTGCGCCGCGCTTTTCAGATGATCGCCCTGGCTCAAACCTCTACTAGCGCTTTGGAAGCCAAAAATATGGGTTTTTTGCGCCACGGCGACCGTATCTCCATGAACCGCGACCGCCAAATTGCCGATGCCAAAGCCTGTGTGCTCGGCCTCGCGCCAGATTACCTGCCGCAGTTGCCGATGAAAATCCGCGCACTCGGTGCCGACGGTTTAGGCAACCTGCGTTATGCGCTCTGGCAGTTCCAAGAGGCGGGGCAAGCATCCGAGCACGACGTGAGAATTGGGCAGGAGCTTGCTTACGTGCTCACGGGAGGGGATGGCCCGTCGCGAGAAGTCACCGAGCAAGACATATTGGACCTCGAGCGCGAAGCGTTCTTGAAGCTGTTGGGCACCAGGAAAACACAGGAGCGGATCGCCCACACCTTGAAAACCGGCAAACCACTTAGAAACTAGGGATGAGCGGGAAAGAGGATAAACATGAGCGCATACCTTGCTAGAACTCTCGAATCTCTACTGATTGCGCAGCTACGAGGTTGTCATGCTGAGCGCAGCAAAGCATCTTCCGCCAGAGCCAGTGAGATGTTCCAGAATACTGGCCTACAGCTGGCCGCTTCGCTCGGGATGATAGGACGCGGCGCACGGTGCCGCCCACTCGATACTCAAAAGAGGAGAACCCGATGAAGGACGCCGTTATTGTTAGCGCGGTACGAAGCGCAGTCGGACGCGGTAAGAAAGATGGTGCTCTTGCCTCCGTGCACCCTATCGACCTTTCCGCAACCGTGATGAAGGCCGCTGTGGAGCGCGCTAAGGCTGACCCCAGACTCCTCGAGGACGTGCTTTGGGGCTGTGCCATGCCCGAGGCTTCCCAAGGTCTCAACGTGGCAAGACTCTCGCTTCTTCGCGCGGGGTTCCCTGTGGAGGTGGCGGGTGCGACCATCAACCGTTTCTGCTCGTCTGGCCTGCAGACTGTTGCAATGGCCGCCCAGTCCATCATGACTGGCATGGCCGATGTGGTGCTCGCGGGCGGTGTAGAGATGATGAGCCAGGTTCCCATGTCTGGCTTTCACACGCAGCTTCATCCTGAAATGGCCGAAGCGTACATCGGCATGGGATACACTGCCGAACGCGTGGCCGAGCGCTGGAACATCAGCCGTGAAGACCAGGACAGATGGGCCTATCGGAGCCATCAGAATGCTCTGAAGGCCCAGGCCGGGGGCAAGTTTGACACAGAGATCGTCCCCGTTCCGGTTAAACAAGTGGTGTGGAGGGGCAGCAAGAAACAAGTCTCGGAAGTTCCTTTTGTAAAGGACGAACTCCCGCGTGTGGATACCAACCTGGAGCGGTTAGCCAAGCTAAAACCCGCGTTCAGGGAAGGTGGCAGTGTGACAGCAGGAAACGCGTCACCATATTCGGATGGCGCCGCGGCGGTCTTGATGATGAGTGCTGACAGGGCCAGAGAGCTGGGTCTTAAACCACTGGCAAGGTTTGTGACGTTTGCGGTCGCGGGCGTTGAGCCGGATGTGATGGGTGTAGGCCCGGCCAAGGCGGTGCCAAAAGCTTTGGCTCGCGCGGGGATCTCGCTGGACCAAATTAACTTGATTGAGTTCAACGAGGCCTTTGCGGCACAGGTGCTTGCGGTGATGCGCGACCTCGGGATGAAAGAAGAGAAGGTTAACGTTAATGGCGGTGCGATTGCGCTTGGTCACCCGCTTGGCGCCACCGGTGCCAAGCTTACTACACAGCTGGTTCACGAACTTGCTAGACGTGGTGGTGGGACCGGAATGGTGACCATGTGTATTGGCGGGGGCATGGGCGCGGCGGGGATTTTTGAAGTTTTCCCGCAGGCTTGATTTGGGTTTTTGGTGAATGTCCTGGGTGCTTCCCCGGGCCGTCTTTGCTTATCCCGTACTCATGCGATACCCTTGAGACGGCTGTCTGTAGGGCTGGTCCTGCAAAATGTGCGCTGTACCTTGTCAGTATAAGAGGACATGCGGGAGGGGTGTGTCGTGCTGGGGGTGCTTTTGTTGTCGCAGGGTTTCTGGAGGTTGGCTGGGCCATCGGCCTCAAGGCCTCAATTAACCAACTGGTTTACCCACCTAGTTCCCAGCCTTTGACAGATGTCGCCATCGTGGCCAGCACGGTGTTTACCCATCGTGGCCCGTTCGATTCCCACCGGCACCGCTTACGCAGTATGGGTAAGCACCAGCGCACTCTGAGCAGCTGCGCTGGGGATGCTGCGGTTCCGTGAGCCCGCTTCGGCGAGGCGCCTTGTTTTTGGCCCTGCCCCTGATCAGCGGGATTAAACTGCCCGACAGTGAGCCGAGCATCATAGGAGTGGAGTGTTGGGAGTTCTCGGGTCGTACCCAGGATAAACTTGCGATCCCATCGTGTTTTTCGGCCTCCACGCTTGACATGCAAAAAGCGCCATATCATGGAGCCACTCTTCGATGCCGTTGCCCTAACTTCACCTACACCTACACCCAAGCTGGGTTTTCTCATACTTAATGCTTGTTTCCCAGGGGAAGGAGGTGATTGCTTCGGTAAAAACACTGCTAAGCCGGCTCTGGTCGTTTTGGCGTTGGCTCAAAACGCTTCGTGTTGAAGTGATGCCTACCGCTGAGCATGAGCGCCATTGTAGGGTTCATTCGGGAGTGGGTTTTGAAGTTTCGATAAGGCTGGTACTTATTGGTTTCCCCGTCTTTTTTTCCATGCTCGGCCTGGGTCTGGCTCTTGCTGGGGTAAGGCTTGTATACCAGAAAATTGGATCACTACCTCAGACTGTCTGGCTAGTCCTTTTTGGTACAGCTCTTGCTGCTTCGTCCACAACCTTATACCGAGCCTCGGTATGGTCTTCATTCGCAGGTGGGCTTCTGTATGTGCGTGAGGGGATTTTACAGCCGACCTGGTTTTGTTGTATCTTCCGCGGCGAGCATTCTGATTGGGGTTATGGTGTTTCGCTGGGGAGAGCAGACCATGCTTCGTAGGGGTTTTATCAGCCAAGAATAAATCTTAGCAATGTACATTTGTCAGCCTGCCCGAAGCCCGACGGAGGATTGACTTATTGGGTCCCCTTGTTATAAACTTTGACTCAGTATAAATTTCTTTGCCGAGGTGGGCCTTGATTGTGGACAAGAAGCTCTGGAAAAAAGGCGGCGGTTGGCTTTTGCAGCGGCCAGAGAGCATTTTCACCCCAGAAGATTTCGACGACACCGTACGTGAGATCGCTCGCACAACCCGCACTTTTGTCGAGCGGGAGTACCTACCGTTGGCTGAACGCCTGGAACATGGCGAGCTCGAGCTCAATGTGGCGCTGATGAAAAAAGCGGGCGAACTCGGTCTTTTGGGCACCGAGGTACCCGAGGAATACGGCGGCCTCGACCTTCCGAAAACGGTGTCGACCGTCGTCGCGGAAGAACTGTCGCTCACGGGTGGGTTCTCGGCTACCTACGGCGCGCACACTTCCATTGGCACCTTGCCCCTGGTCTACTTCGGCACGCCGGAGCAGAAAGCCAAATACCTTCCTAAGTTGGCGAGCGGCGAATGGATTGCCGCCTACTGTCTTACCGAGCCTGGAAGCGGCTCCGACGCACTGGCGGCAAAAACCAAAGCGCTGCTTTCGCCCGATGGTAAGCACTACATTCTGAACGGCACCAAGATGTGGATTACCAACGCGGGCTTTGCCCAGCTTTTCACCGTGTTCGCCAAAATTAACGGGGAAAAGCTCACCGCGTTCTTGGTTGAACGCGGCTACCCGGGCGTCAAGTTTGGCGGTGAAGAGAAGAAGATGGGCATCAAGGCATCGAGTACGCGCATGGTCATCTTCGAAGACGCAAAAGTACCGGTAGAGAACGTGTTGGGCGAGATTGGCAAAGGGCATAAGATTGCCTTCAATGTGCTGAACGTGGGCCGCTACAAGCTGGGCGCAGGAGCGATTGGCGGAGCTAAACAGGCATTGGCGATTAGCGCCAAATATGCCAAGGAGCGTGAGGCGTTTGGCAGACCCATTGCCCGGTTTGGCTTGATTCAACAGAAGCTGGCGGAGATGGCCTCGAGGTCGTTCGCTGCTGAGAGCGCCATTTACCGGACGATGGGCCTGATCGACGAAGCCTTGGAAAGCAAAACTGGTGCGGCGGCGGTACTTGCCGGCATCGAGGAATACGCCATTGAAGCCAGCATCATCAAAGTGCTGGGGTCGGAAGTGCTGGACTACGCGGTGGACGAAGGCGTTCAGATTCACGGCGGCTACGGCTACAGTGCCGAATACCCCATCGAACGCGCGTACCGTGACAGCCGTATCAACCGCATCTTTGAGGGTACCAACGAAATCAACCGCCTGCTGATTCCCGGAATGCTTCTGCGCCGCTCAATGAAAGGCGAACTTCCACTGGTCGATGCCGCGCTCAGGCTGCAAAAAGAGCTGCTTGAGCCGAGTTTTGATGAACCCCAAGACAAGGAAATGGCCCAGCTTGAAGGCCTGAAAAAACTGGTCTTGATGACTGCGGGACTCGCCGCGCAGAAGTGGGCTGACAAGATTGAAGAGGAGCAAGAAGTGCTTGCGGTGGCTGCTGACATTCTGATTGATATCTACGCCGCCGAGTCTGCGGTGTTGCGCTCACGCCGGTTAAATAAGGGTGTCTACGCCGACATGACCCAGCTTTACCTATACCAGGCGCTTGAGCGCGCACAAGCCGCCGCGCTCTCGGTGTTGCCGCGTTTGGCGGATGGAGACGAGATGCGTGTGATGGCTTCTGCCGTGAGGCGTTTGACCAAACACGAACCTGTGGACCTAGTGGAGGTGCGCCGGAGGATTGCGTCGGTCGTGTTGGAAAAGGAAGGCTATCCGGCTCCCAAAGCCTAACGATAAGGGCTCCCTGTTAACGGGTTGAGTAAGTCAGTCAGTCACAGCCGCGCAGATGGCATAATCCATGGCCGCCCCCCCCGCAGTGCTTCACGAAACGCAGAGGGGCGCTTGCTGCCCACTGGGGCAGGTTATTCCAAAAGGTATCAACCAGGGATTCGAAATACCTGCCCCAAGAGCAGGGTAGCCAAAAATCCTTATTTTTGGTACAACTCTTAGGGTAAAGGAGAGAAGTAATGGCTAAGATGACACAAACCCAGATCGTCGGTCACTTTGCGGAGAAGTTCGGCATGAAGCGTGCGGACGCCAAAAGCATTCTGGATGAATTGGCTGCCCTGGCTGCCAAGGAAGTCAAGAAGAACGGTGAGTTCACCGTGCCCGGAATGGGCAAGCTGGTGCTAGTGAAGCGCAAGGCCCGCATGGGTCGTAACCCTGCGACCGGCGCGGCCATCAAGATTCCGGCCAAGACCGTGTTAAAGTTCCGCATTGCTAAGGCGATGAAAGACACTGCGCTACCTAAGAAGTAAACCCTAAGATTTCGCTTGTTCAGAGCGGGCTTCGGCTCGCTCGTTTTTTTGCAGACTTGCTGGATACAAGCATTGGAGAGCGTCTCCCCGGTGAAACGCTTTGCCCGGCGCGAACTGGCGAATTAGTTGGAGAGCTGCCCATACAGTTTTGTAGACTATCCCTATGAAACTGCCTGACTACTGGTTGTCTCGTCCAGCTTTTGCCTTGGGTGGAAGCACCATAGAGCGACTGGAGGACATCTACACACGGTGCATCTCACACAGGTCCGGAGCGTGGATAGAGGACCCGCTTCCCGTACCCAAATGGCAGTTCTTGTGCTGGCTCACCGATACCAAGGGTCTGCTTCTACACGGCACAGGAGACCCGGACATCGGGGAGTTTGAACCTAGGGCCCCATACGACCGGTCCAACGATGACTTCAGTAAGCAGAAGGCAGTATTTGCGGCCGGCGATGGTATCTGGCCCATGTTCTACGCCATCATAGACCGGGCCAATTACCGGATGAGCATCCTGAACGCGGCGTTGCGATTTGAGTTTCCTTCTGGGGAGCTGAGCGATACAAGATACTTTTTCTCCATCACCAGGAGTGTACTTGCGCGCCGCCCTTGGCGAGCGGGCGTGGTTTACGTTATCGACCGAGCAGGGTTTACCATGCAACCCCGTTACCGCCTTGGTGGCTGGACCGTTCATGACCCCCACTGGGCAAATCCCGAACCGGTAAGACCGTTGGCCAAAATCCGCGTACAAGCCCTGGACTTTCCGCTGCTTGACCAGATCCGGGGCCACGATGACGAGACAGTGGCTGAGCGCTCAGCCAAAGCCCCCGAAAGCTTTCCCTGGCTGGATGATTCTTCGTAGGGATGTAGCGTTTTGCCCCTTACCGTAAGGCGGTACCATAGAAATATGCGCCGCCACGAGCTTTCCTTCACCGGACCTGCTACATTTTTAAAGGCTCCCCATCAGCCATTTTCGCAAGACTGGAAAGCGGATATAGGAATCCTTGGCGTTCCCTATGACTTCGGCGTGGGGTTCCGGTCAGGGGCAAGGTTTGCTCCCAATGCCATCCGGGAGGCATCCGGCAGATACGCGCCGGGGCTGGACGGATACTTTGAGGTTGAAACCGGGTCGTATCGTCTTAGGGGCGTGTCCGTTGTAGATGCGGGCGATGTTGACCCTGCACAGCTTGAATATCGGGAAACCTTTCGCCGCACTACTGAGGCGGCGAGCGAGCTGAGAAAGCGCGTCAGACTTCCTTTGTTTGTGGGAGGAGATCACTCGCTGACGTATCCGCTGCTCAGGGCCTACGCAGACGTGAAAGATTTACAGGTGTTGCAACTGGACGCCCACCTGGATTTTTCCGACAGCCGCAATGGTACGAAGTATTCGAACTCGAGTCCGTTTCGCCGTGCGGTGGAGGAGCTGCCCGATCTTCGGATCACCACTATTGGCCTTCGCGGTTTGCGGACCAATCCGGAAGCGTTTGAGGCTGCAAAGTCGCGCGGGAATACTGTGGTGACTGCAAAAAAAGTTGGCGAGTGCTTGGATAATGCCTTGTCGGAGCTTCCCAAAGACAGGCCGCTCTATATCAGCTTTGACGTGGATGTTCTTGACCCATCCATCATGCCGGGGACCAGCAGCCCGGAGGTGGAGGGATTAGGTTACCTCGAGGCCGCCCGGATTCTCCAAACAGCCATCGGCCAGAACCGTCTGGTGGGCTTTGACTTGGTGGAGCTTGCTCCCAACCTTGACCCTAGCGGCTTGAGTTCTCTGGTTGCCGCCAGACTGCTCGCCGAGACGCTTTCTATCTGGTGGGATATAAACCGCTAAGGCCAGCCAGTCTTGGTAATAGTAGCAACAGAGCGCAGAAGACCTGGCCTAATTTGGGTACAGGCGAGGACCGATTACCGCCCAGGCGGACACGATTTGTTCCTACTATTTCCCTGCACACCTTTTGGGCCATCCAGGTTTCACCCGGTCTGCACCAAGCTTTCGGCTATCGAGAACGTGAAGGAGCCCGAAGAAAACTACGGAGCACCTGTGGTCTGTGCGAGATTCGGCCAGATTGACATATCCCCTCCAGGAGGATAGGATATAACCAGTGATCAAGCCGATTCTTCACCAAACCCACCCCGAGATTGTCAAGCGCCTGAAGCGTGCCGAAGGGCACCTCCGAGCGATCATTGACATGATTGAAGGGCAGCGTCCATGCCTTGACATCGCGCAGCAGCTACACGCCGTTGAGAAGGCTATCGGCGCCGCCAAGAAAACGCTGATCCACGACCACATCGATCATTGCCTCGAACAGTCGGCTGGCCCAGCCTCTCGGCGGGACCGCTCGCCGGTTGAAGAGGTCAAGGAAATCACAAAATACCTATGAAGAAATTTCCCCTACTCCAGCCCGTCGTGACCTGGTTCGGCCTAGCCCAACCGAGCGGTGGCCACGATGACAATCATCGCAATGGTTATTCACATGGCAGCAAGCATGGCCACGGGCACACGCATGGCGTCGTGGACCCCACGATTGCGACGACTGCGCGCGGCATCTGGGCGATTAAATGGTCCTTTGTGATCCTGGCAATCACTGCGGTCCTGCAACTTGCGGTTGTCTTTGCCTCGGGCAGTGTTGCCCTGCTCGCCGACACCATTCACAATGTCGGCGACGCCGCCACCGCCGTGCCGCTCTGGATCGCCTTCCTCCTCGCGCGCCGCAAGCCGAGCCCACGCTTCACCTACGGCTACGGGCGGGCCGAGGACCTGGCTGGTGTGGCTATCGTGCTCATTATTCTGTTCAGCGCGGTGGTTGCCGGCTACGAGGCGATCGATCGCTTGATTCATCCCCAGCCGATCACCTACCTCGGCTGGGTCGCGCTTGCCGGCGTTGTCGGGTTTCTTGGCAATGAGGCCGTTGCTGTTTTCCGCATCCGGGTCGGCCGGCAGATCAACAGCGCGGCGCTCATCGCCGACGGCTATCATGCTCGTACCGACGGCTTGACCAGCTTGGCGGTTTTCATCGGCGCAGTCGGCGTCTGGCTAGGCTTTCCCTTGGCGGACCCCATTATTGGCCTGCTTATCACGCTCGCCATCTTAGGCATTGTGTGGCAGTCTGCCAGGGCAATATTCACGCGCATGCTCGATGGCATCGAGCCAAACATTACGGCCGAGATTCGCCACGTCGCCGAGCACATCCCCCATATCCGCCGGGTATTCGATATACGCGCCCGCTGGCTCGGCCACCGTCTGGCGGTTGAACTTGATGTCGCGCTCGACGGGACCGCAACGCTCCGCGAGGCCGACGGGATCACTGCGCGGTTCGAGCGCGAGCTGTTTCAGCATATGCCGGCCCTGTCGGCCGCGCGCATCCGGATGCGTCCTTATGATCCCGCAGCCCAGGGTACCGAAGCGGAAACCCCCACTGGTCACGGCACACACGGAGCAAAACATCACCATGCGCCGGCGCCCGTCGCGGTGCGCGGCCAGCTTGCCGAGGGAGCCGTGGAGATCGTCGATACCCCAGAAGGGGAGCGGCTGTGGTTTACCGCGTTCCGCGCGCCTAAGGGCCTCGAGGCCGTCGTCACAATCCTGCGCGAGAATGGTCGTATTGAGACACTGGAACTTACCGCGCTTGACGGCAACCCAACACGCTTCGCCAGCACTATAGCCCCACAGGAGCCGCACGAGTTCGATGCCCAGCTTCACCTGCGGATGGGCGACCACACCGAGGTTTTGCAGTTGCGGCTAGTTGAACCGGGAAACTACACGCCATAGCGGCCTGTTTATGATTTTCTGCGAATAGCATATTGTGGCGTGCTGGACCCGAATTGTGAGGTGGGACTAAATGTCTGAAGAGTGACGGGAATAAAGAAAGTTTCTTATTGCGGCCAGACAGCCTGGCCACCAACATAGACCGAGCAAAGGGGGGTGTTGCCCCATTGGTAGAGAGGCAGAAGGGCTTGGGGCGTGTCCACCACCAAAAAGTCCGCATGGGCGCCGGGTTCGAGCCTTCCGATATCAGACTGGCCAAGCGCATCGGCGGCGTTGGCAGTAGCAGCGATAAGCGCTTCCTCGACACTCAGTCTCCCTAGCGAAATAGCAAGCCGCATGGCAAGCCACAAGTCATAGAGCGGGCTTGAGCCCGGGTTGTGGTCGGACGCAATCGCAATTTTCACCCCCATGTCCCACATAGCGCGGGTATTCGGGAAAGGCTTGCGCAGGATGACCGCTGCGCCCGGCAAGATCGTCCCGACCGTTCCTGACGCTGCCAAGGCTTGCCAGTCTTCGGGGGTGGATTGCTCGAGGTGATCCGCCGACAGCGCCCCTAGTTCAGCCGCTAACTTTGCGGCCCCCGTGCGGGCAATTTGCTCGGCGTGAACCTTGATTTTTAGCCCCTGAGCGAGTGCCGCTTGCAGAATTTTCCGGGCCTCGGCCAAGGTGAAAGCGCCCTGATCGCAAAACACATCTACTGCCTCGGCCAGCCCCCTGTGCTTGACTTCTGGGATCAGTTCGTCGGTGAACATCTCCAGGTATTTTTTGTGATTCCAGCCCGTGGGGATAACGTGCGCCAGCAGCGTGGGGTGAATCCGAAGCGGAAGCTCTTGTTGCATTCGGCGGATGACGCGGAGCATCTTGAGTTCGTGCAGGGACTCGAGTCCATAGCCCGATTTGATCTCAATGGCCGACACCCCGGCAGCCATAAATTTCAAAGCTCGAACCTTTGCAATATCAAATAGCTCGTCTTCGGATGCGGCTTGAGTCGCGCGGACGGTGGAGTAAATTCCCCCGCCCGATTCTAAAATCGCCTCGTAGCTTTCTCCCCTGGCCCGCCGCAGATACTCGTCGTAGCGGTTGCCAGCATAGATCAGGTGCGTGTGTGCGTCCACCAAGCCCGGTACTACACTGTGATTTCCGAGGTCCACCTTGTCCCAAGAAGAATATTCGGCAGGCAGATTCTCTGCGGCACCAACCCAGGCGACGCGGCCATTTCGAACGGCAATCGCAGGCTTCTCGATTTTTTTGAATGGCGTGTAAAGTTCGGTGATTCCCAAGAAAAGTTGATTCAAGCTAGTCTCCTGTGGCTTTAAATCCCTTGACCTGCGGCCACCCTCTTCAAACCCGCCCCAGCAGCCCGTATGTCACCATCTTCAAATACACCCGGCCTGCTGCCCCCAAAGGGGGATTAGTCACGCTCCCAGCCTGCAAGGTTAAGGTCTTTTTCCTTCGCGACTTGCTTTGCGCTCTCGTATCCTGCATGCGCGTGGCGCATCACGCCGGTGCCCGGGTCGTTAGTCAGCACACGTTCAATTCGATAAGCAGCCTCATCTGAACCATCGGCAACAGTCACTTGGCCCGCGTGCAAGCTGTAACCCATGCCTACCCCGCCGCCGTGGTGAAAGCTCACCCAGGCCGCGCCACTTACGGCGTTTAGTGCAAAGTTAAGAAGCGGCCAGTCGGCAACCGCATCGGAGGTATCCAGCATCGCTTCGGTCTCCCTATAAGGGCTGGCAACCGAACCCGCATCCAGATGGTCGCGCCCAATCACGACTGGCGCCCCCACTTCGCCCTTCTTTACCATCTCGTTGAAGAGCAAGCCTGCTTTGTCGCGTTCGCGGTAACCAAGCCAGCAGATGCGCGCGGGCAGGCCTTGGAACTTGAACTTCTTGGTCCCCACCTCCAGCCAGCGTCTTAACCCCCTGTCTTCCGGAAACAGCCGCATCACTGCTTGGTCGGTCTTATAGATGTCCTCTGGTTTTCCCGAGAGCGCCACCCAGCGGAAAGGGCCGCGGCCTTGGCAAAACTGGTCGCGGATAAAGGCGGGTACGAAGCCGGGGTAACTAAAGGCGTCCTTGAACCCGCCCATCTGGGCGAAAGCGCGCAGGTTGTTGCCGTAGTCGAAGGCGATGGAACCTTTTTTGTGCAGTTCCACAATGGCCTGGCAGTGTTTGGCCATCGACTCCAGCGCGCGGGTTCTGTATCCCTCCGGATCCTGCTGGCGAAGCGTTACGGGATCCTCATCGGGTTTCAGGACCGGAATGTAGCCGTACAGGGGGTCGTGGGCGCTGGTCTGGTCGGTGACCAGGTCAGGAATAAAGCCTCGCCGCACCATCTCGGGCAGAACCACGGCTGCGTTTCCGAGGAGTCCGATGGAGAGCGGCTGGCCAGCACGCTTCGCTTGTTCGGCAAGTCGCAGTGCTTCGTCAAGGTCACTGGCAGCGGTATCGAGATAGGTGGTCTCGAGGCGGCGCTGAATCCGGGCCGGGTCAATCTCCACAATTATCGCGACGCCACCGTTGAGCGTTACCGCTAACGGTTGCGCGCCGCCCATGCCACCTAGGCCCGCAGTTACTGTGATGGTGCTTTTGAGGCTTCCGTCAAAATGCTTTCGCGCCGCGGCGGCAAAAGTCTCATAAGTGCCCTGCAAAATCCCTTGGGTGCCTATATAAATCCAAGAACCCGCGGTCATCTGGCCGTACATCATCAGCCCCAGCTTGTCCAAGCGGTCGAACTCTTCCCAGGTGGCCCACCTGGGAACCAGGTTGGAATTTGCGATGATGATGCGTGGAGCCAGCGGCTGGGTTCTGAACACACCAACAGCGCGTCCCGACTGGACGAGCAAGGTTTCGTCGTTCTCAAGGCGGTCTAATGCGCCGAGAATTCGCCTCAAATCTTCACGGCTGCGCGCCGCTTTGCCGCGGCCACCGTAGACAATCAGCTCTTCGGGCTTCTCGGCCACTTCGGAATCGAGGTTGTTCAGGAGCATGCGTTTGGCGGCTTCTTGAATCCAGCCCTTGGCGGTTTTTTGCGGGCCTTGCGGGGTGGGTGGGATTGAACGCATAGGTTCTCCAAAGAAAGAGTTTCTTTTCCGTTCAAGCATACCCGTTGGCCAAGCACTATGATTTCTAGTGAATGACCTCACAGGAGAGCGCATGGAACTGAATGGAAAGGTGGGCCTCGAGGCCTTCCGGCTGGTGGTGCGTGAAGGAGCGCCGGTTTCACTTGCGCCGGAAGCTAAAAAACGAATCGAGCAAGGCCGTACCTTCGTGGAAGAACTTGTTCGGGAAGGCGCTCCTATCTACGGCGTTAACACCGGCTTCGGCAGGATGGCCCAGGTGCGCATCCCCAACAGCGACCTAAAACTGTTGCAGCGAAATTTGCTGCTCTCGCACGCGATTGGTGTGGGCGAACCTTTTCCCCCAGAAGTGGTTCGCGGCATGCTGCTTTTGCGCGCGGCAAGCCTGGCGCTTGGTTACTCGGGCGTGCGGCCTGTGGTGGTGGAGCGGCTTCTCGAATTTTTAAACCTGGGCATCCACCCGGTGGTTCCCTCGCAAGGCTCGGTGGGTGCTTCGGGCGACCTGGCGCCGCTTTCCCACATGTGTTTGCCGCTGATTGGCGAAGGTGAGGTTGAATACCGGGGCCAGTCAGGTTCCGCTTCCGAAGTCCTGAAACAAGCCAAACTTGAGCCTTTGGAGCTCGAGGCCAAGGAGGGGCTCGCCCTGATCAACGGCACCCAGGCGATGGCCTCGCTGCTGGCGCTGCTGGTGATCGACTCCGAAACCCTGCTCAAGACCGCCGATATCGCCGCCGCCATGTCGGTTGAGGCCCTTAAGGGGAGCCACCGGCCCTTTGATGACGCGGTAGCGCGCCTGCGCCCTCATCCTGGAGCCATCCAAGCTAGCGGCAACATGCGCCAGCTTTTGCTGGACTCGGAAATTCAGCGCTCGCACCTCGACTGCGACAAAGTGCAGGATCCCTACTCTTTGCGCGCGGTGCCGCAGGTGCACGGGGCCTCGAGGGACGCTATCGCACATGTGCGGGACGTCATCCTCCGCGAAATGCAAAGTGTTACCGATAACCCTCTGGTGCTGTGGGACCAAGCGCGCGTGGTATCCGCCGGGAACTTTCACGGACAACCGCTGGCGCTGGCTGCCGACTACGCCGGAATTGCCTTGTCCGAGATTGCCAGCATCTCCGAGCGCCGGATTGAACAAATGCTGAACCCATCGCTCTCGGGGCTTCCCGCTTTTTTGGCGGAGGGTAGCGGCCTCAACTCCGGCCTGATGATTAGCCAGTACACCGCGGCAGCGCTGGTCAGCGAAAACAAAGTGCTCGCACATCCGGCCTCTGTTGACTCTATTCCCACCAGCGCCAACCAAGAAGACCACGTTTCGATGGGCACCATTGCTTGCCGCAAGGCGCGTGCCATCTTCGAGAACGCGTTGTGGGTCTTGGCGATCGAGCTAGCTTCCGCCGCGCAGGCGCTGGACTTTCACGCGCCGCTCAGACCCGGTAAAGGCGTAGAGGCAGCTTATCACCGTATCCGGCAGGTAGTGCCCCACCTGGACCGGGACCGGTATCTGAAGCCGGAGCTTTCGCGTCTTCGTGAGCTCATCCGCTCGGGAGAGGTGGTGAAGGTGGCCGAAGATGCGGTTGGAAAGCTGGCCTAAGGGGGCAAAAGTTGCCGGCGAGCAGGGATAACCTAAGTTCATGCAAGCCTCGGCCAGCCCGTTGGATTGGTTGTTTCCAGGCCGCCTCCTTTAACGGGCCATCCAGCCATGAACATAGATCCAGGAACAAACATGGATCCAGGAACCCAGGGCCTCTCAACTGACCAGGCCAAGAATCTGCTGCGGCGGTATGGCCCCAACGAGCCAACACCGCTTCACCACCGTCCGGCAATCGTTCAAATCTTGCTTTATTTCATTCAACCGCTGGCGGCTGTTTTGCTTTTTGCCAGCCTGGTCTCGGGCTTGTTGGGCGACTTCGTAAACGCTAGCATCATCGCGGTAATAGTCGTCTTTAGCGTGGCGCTTGATTTTTTCCAGACGTACCGTTCGCAGCAGGCTGCCGAGAAGCTTAGAAGCCAGGTAGCGCCGATGGCCAGCTGCCTGCGTGGTGGAAAGTGGCAGGAAGTCCCCCGGAGAGAACTGGTTCCAGGCGATATCGTCCGGCTGGCGGCAGGCGACTTGGTTCCAGCGGATGCCCGCGTGCTTGAAGCCAAAGATTTGCACCTGCAGCAGGCTGCGCTCACCGGGGAATCGTTGCCAGTCGAGAAAGACTCGCTGCCCGAAGCTAGCCCTCCGCACAACCCTGCCGAAGCGCGTAACCTGGTCTTCCTTGGGTCTTCGGTGGTGAGTGGGACAGCGACCGCGCAAGTACTTGCTACCGGGCGCGCGACCACGTTTGGCGATATCGCCGCAAGCTTGTCCGCCCGGCCCCCTGAAACAGAATTTGAGCGTGGAACCAGGCGGTTCAGCTTGTTCATCATGCAGACGGTGTTGTTCCTGGTGCTTTTTGTTGCTGTAGTCAGCGTGGCTGGGAAGCGCGACCCGCTGCAGTCACTTTTGTTTGCAGTGGCACTTGCGGTTGGACTTACTCCAGAATTTCTACCCATGATCGTTACCATTACGCTGGCTAATGGCGCGGTGCGAATGTCGCGGCAAAAGGTAGTCGTCAAAAACCTGGCCTCCATACAAAACTTTGGCAGTATCGACATTTTGTGCTCGGACAAAACCGGCACCCTGACCAGCGGAGAGATGGGCCTTGAGGCCCACGTTGATCCTGCGGGCAAGACGTCGGAACGTGTCCTTTTGCTGACGTATTTGAATAGCGTTTTTCAGTCGGGCGTCGACAACCTATTGGACGCGGCGGTTCTCCGCCGAACCAACCTGAACCCGTTGGACGCGGCCATCCTTAAGCATGAACATCCCGATGTGCAGCCATACAGAAAGCTGGACGAAGTTCCCTTCGACTTTGAGCGGCGGCGCATGACTGTGGTAGTGGACAAAGGTAGCGAGCACCTGCTCATTACTAAAGGTGCGCCCGAGAGCGTCCTTTCGGTCTGCTCGGGGTACGAAATGGAAGGAAGTGTTGTAGGGCTAACGGCTCCTGGCAGGACAACCTGTGAGACTACTTACCAAAGTCTGAGCACACAGGGCTATCGCGTGCTGGCCATCGCCTACCGTAGTATGCCCGTGAAAACCGGGTATCGTGCTACAGACGAGAAGGATCTGGTCCTCGCCGGCTTTATCGCTTTCTCTGACCCCGCGCTACCAGATGCTCTCGCGGTGCTCGACAGGTTGCGCCAAGAAGGCGTGCAGGTCAAGATCTTGACCGGTGATAACGAACTGGTGGCCCGGCACGTCTGCAAGGAAGTTGGTCTGGAAGTGGGGCAGATTGTCCTGGGGGATCAACTAGAAACCATGACCGACCCCGCCCTGGCTCAGGTGGCTGAGCGCACGCAGGTATTTGCGCGGGTTTCGCCGTCGCAGAAGAACCGCATTATCTCGGCCTTAAAATCTCGTGGACACGTGGTGGGCTACATAGGCGACGGCATCAACGATGCCCCCTCGCTGCACACCGCCGACGTGGGAATTTCGGTTTCCGGCGGGGTAGATGTGGCAAAAGCGGCAGCCGACATCATTTTGCTTGAGCGCAGCCTCGGCGTGTTGCTCGCTGGAATTCTTGAGGGCCGAAAAGCCTTCGGAAATGTCATGAAGTATCTGCTGATGGGCACCAGCTCCAACTTTGGCAATATGTTTAGCATGGCTGCGGCATCGGTATTTCTTCCTTTTCTGCCGATGCTTCCGACGCAAATTCTCTTGAACAACTTTCTTTATGACTTGGCCCAGGTGACCATCCCAACCGACAATGTAGACTCAAGTTTTATCCATAAACCTCGCCGCTGGAACATTGGCCTAATCCGGCAATTCATGTTGTACATCGGCCCCATTAGCTCAATTTACGACTTCCTGACCTTTTACGCGCTGTTGGTGTATTTCAAGGCTCATGAGACGCTTTTTCACACGGGATGGTTTGTGGAGTCGTTGGCCACCCAGACGCTGGTTATTTTTGTGATCCGAACCGCGGGCAACCCATTCAAAAGCCGGCCAAGTACTGCGCTGGCGCTTACCGTGCTTTTGATTGTTGGTGTTGGCATACTTCTGCCGTACACGCCGTTGGCCGCGCCGCTGGGGTTTGTGGTCTTGCCGCTGGGGTATTTTCTCTTCTTGGCTGGAGCCACCTTGACTTATTTGCTGCTGGTTCAAGGCATGAAGCGCTGGCTGCTGGCGCGTGCTTTTAGCTAGCGTTCTTCCAAGACGCCCTGTTTCAAAAGCGCTGGGGTGATTGGCTCGCCAACCCTGAGCAAAGCGTAGCTGCCGAGCCTGCGGGAAATGGTTTTGAGCATGCGGAGGTGAGCCTCCAAGGCCGCCTGATATGCCTTCGCTTCTTCTGGGCCGGCCTCGAGGCGGTCCCCGGTCTCAACATCGGAGAGCATCGCCTCTTGCAAACCGGGTGAAAGTTCTTCGGGCGCCATCACCTGAACCAGGACCACCCGCTTCAAGCGCGAGAGCAGCTTGTTCCAATCGAGCTCATCCAACCCGTCGGTGATCAACACGCTCACGCCTGGCGGTCGTGGAGAACCGGCCAATGCGCCCGGACCTTCGGCAATGGAATTCGATTTTCCGCGGTAATGCCCCGCTCTCCAAAGATGCGCACCTTCGGCTTTTGAAGCTTTTGCCAGCAGCTGAAACACCCGCTCGGCGTATTCGGCCTTACCGAAGAGAGACATGCTGGCAGAGCCATCGAGAAAAAAAGTGAACTTGGCTGGCGATTCTGCTTGAAAAACCCGCGTATATAACCTACCGGTACGGGCGTAAGCACGCCAGTCGATGAAGCGGGGCTCGTCGCCTTGGGAATAGCCGCGCAGCTCGTAGAACTCACTTCCCCGCCCCGGACGGGCCACGGTGCGTTCGCCGGGGAAAGGCTGGCTGGGACGGGTACGCAGGCGGTACCGGGTCATGTTGAGCCGCCTGGAGCAGCCAGCCCTGCTGGGCGCGAAAGGCCGGCCGAAGAGAGAAAACTGCAACCTCGCTTGACTAAGTATCTCCATAGTGAGTTTGACCCTTGGGTAAAACTCACCCGGCCAGAGGGAGCAAGGAACACAGCGCGGCTTTTCAAGCCTTTCGACAAACTTAGACTGAAGGTACTTAAAGAATAACGGCTCATTTCGGCATCGTTCGTCTCAGCAAATCTTGCAGCACCATTTCCACTGTCACGCCCTCATACTGCGCTTCTTCCGTGAGCAAGAGCCGGTGGGAAAGCGCTGGCTTTGCGGCCCTACGCAGATCTTCCCAGTCCATATGGGCGCGGCCCGCCAGGTAGGCCAGAGACTTGCTCAAG
>JAMCQK010000131.1:3505-5711 GCA_023382135.1 Deinococcus sp. | reverse complement strand
CCATGTTGAAGTGCGGGTCTTTGGTCCCAATCACAAAAAGCGCGCGGTGTCTTTTCCCCGCGATCTGCTTGCGGAGATGTTCGAGGCCAATAAGCGGGGTGAGCCACAGGCAGTCAACTTTTTCCGGCAAGGTGGCAGTCTCGAGCAGATGACCAATTGCTAGTGTACCTAGTGACTTGCCGACCAGAGTAAGCCGGTTATATTTCCCCTGTGCTATTCCAGCCTGGAAAGCCGCGCTGACCTCGTGGTAGAACCGTTGGTCGCGCTCTTTTTCCGGCAGCCGCATGAAATCTTCTGAGTTGAATTGGTAGTCTACCCGGAGTATATCCGCGCCCAATTCGTTTAACACCAGCGTTGGGTAGTAGAGCACAGGCATTAGCGCGGTATAGCCGCGTCCGGGAAAGATAATGGCCAGGTGGTTAGCGGGCTCGCCAGCGGGAAAGAACTCATTTGGAACGGTCTGTCCGCTGTAGCCCCGGATAGAAAGTGAATGCGGTTTATCCATAACCTTCCGAGTGGTTCAGTAACCCCACACTAGGGTACTCCACCTTTTGCTACTTGGGGAAAGACCCTTTGTTTTGCTCGGGATGACAGTATGCCAGCCCCTCCTGCTAAGCGGGCTGTGGACGTACCAGGCAATACGGGTTTTTAGCGCCCGGAGCGCTTCCCGTTTGGTCTTGCCATCAGCCAGCTTGTTATCGAAGAACACCCGCGAGTCTTTTTGATTCGGGCGCGCAGTGGGCCATGCCCACCCTCTTTGGTTTGCAGTTTCGTTGACGGTCGGTATCACGCGCACTACTCTAAAACAGATTCTTTGGCTGAACACGTTACTAAAGCTGCCCATTCTCCCCAGTGCGCGTAGCGGGTATTCTCCTTAATAGACTCTATTCGCAGGCTGCTTTTTTGCCCTGCGCCTCCCGCTGTCATTTTTAGCCGTAGGCGCTCAGACAGACTCCGTAGGATGCGCCCTGAGCGTTGCACTCGGGATGACAAGCCCTACCCCTGTCATTTCGTAACCCTGTTGTCATTTCGAGCGAAGCGAGATTTCTCGCTTTTTGGTTTTATCGGGTTGAGGGTAAAAGAGAGATCCCGAACCACAACTAGCCCTTCGGGCTGAGCACTTCGTTCGGGATGACACGGAGGCTGGGGAAGACAAGCAAAATTAACCAGCAATTCCAGCCATCAAGAGTCCCAGCTTCTCCTCGGTGGCTTCTTCGGCTTTAAGTTCACCCATGATCCGGCCCTCGAACATTACCAAAATTCGGTCGGCGAGCGAACGCACTTCGTTCAAATCGGCGGAGACCAGTAGAACAGCCATACCTTCGTCACGCGCCTCGACAATTCTCTCGTGGATAAATTCAATTGCGCCAATATCCACCCCGCGTGTGGGCTGGGCGGCAACCAACACCTTCGGGTTACGCGAAAGCTCACGGCCCACGATGATTTTTTGCGCGTTACCGCCCGAGTATCTTCGAGCGGCCAACGCAGTGCCTCGCGGCCTCACGTCGAAAGCTTCCACCACCTCTTGGGCGTGGGCTTCTTGCTTGGCCTCGTTGATGAAACCGAGGAAACCCGAGTAGGGCCTCAGATGCTGGTCGCCCAGAATCAAGTTTTCGCGCGTGGTGAAGTCCTGTACCAAGCCACGGGCGTTGCGGTCTTCGGGGATGTGCGAGACGCCCCATTCACGCACCGCGCGCGCCCGGTGGGTAAGCTCCTGATCCGCATAACGGATGGTACCTTTGTACGGCCTGAGGCCGGTGATGGCTTCCACCAACTCGGTCTGGCCGTTGCCTTCCACGCCGGCGATGCCTACAATTTCGCCGGCACGTACCTGGAAAGAAACCCCGTTGACGCGGGGACGCTTGCCTTTTTCTTCGATGGTCAGATTGGAGACCTCGAGGCCTACCTCTTTAGGCTCCGCCAGCTTTTTGTCCACGGTCAAAATCACCTCACGTCCCACCATCATGCGGGCAAGCTCGGCCACATTGGTTTTTTTGGTCTCGACCGTACCTACCACTTTCCCATCCCGGATCACGGTGACCCGGTCGGAAACATCCACTACTTCGGCCAGCTTGTGGCTGATAAAAATAGCCGCCCCACCCCCCGCCACAAACTTGCGCAGGAATTCAAAAAGCTCTCTCGCTTCTTGAGGCGTGAGCACCGCGGTAGGCTCGTCCAGAATCAAAATCTTAGCTTTCCGGTAAAT
>JAMCQK010000131.1:0-3426 GCA_023382135.1 Deinococcus sp. | reverse complement strand
AGATTTATTTGACCACCTACCGTTGGTTCGGAACCCAGAATCACGTTATCCAGCACGGTAAAAGGCCCCACCAACATGAAGTGCTGGTGCACCATCCCGATACCTTTGGCAATGGCGTCGGAAGGGCTCTTGATGGCAGTTTTGCTTCCCTGAACCCGGATCTCTCCGCTATCTGGTTTCACCAGGCCATAAACAATTTTCATCAGGGTAGATTTACCCGCGCCGTTTTCCCCCACAATGGCGAGTACTTCTCCCCAGCGCAGGTCAAGCGATATTTGGTCGTTGGCCAGCACTAGAGGGTAGCGCTTGGTGATTCCCTTGAGTTCGAGTGCCACTGGATTCATTGTCACAGTCTACCCAAAAGAACAAGGACACGGCATGCCGTGTCCTTGTTCCCACAAAAACGTTAGCGGCTGCTAGGAACCTTGATCTGTCCGGCGATAATCTGCTTTTTGAGTACTTCCAGCTTGATGGCAACTGCCTGCGGGATCAGCGCCTGGTTGTACTTGTCGAGCGCGTAACCCACGCCGTCATTGGAGAGGCCGAACTCGCGAACGCCACCCTTGAAGGTGCCGTTCTTGACGCTCTTGATCACGTCGTAGGTGGCTACGTCCACGCGTTTCATCATGGAGGTAATCACATGGTTCAAGGTGGCGGGGTTGTTGTCGGTGTCACCCAGGTAGTTTTGGTTGGCGTCTACGCCCACCATGAACAGGGGACGGGTGTTCGCACCGCAGGCCTTGGTGTAGTCGGCGTACTTGGGCACGCTCTTGAAGTTGTCGCTCACGAACTTGCCGCCGGGTACACTGCCGGCGCTGATGCACTTCTTCTGCTTGACAAAGTCGATCACGCCGTTACCAGAAGCACCAGCAGCAGCGTAGATGATGTCCGCCCCCTGGTTGGACTGGGAGGTTGCCAGTTCCTTGCCCTTGGCGGGGTCGTTCCAGGCAGACGGGGTGGTCCCCACGTAGTTGATAATCACCTTGCCGGTAATGCCGCGCTCCTTCATACCGGCTTCAGCGCCTGCTTTGTAGCCCTGTTCAAACTTGTGAATGAGCGGGATATCCATGCCGCCCACAAAGCCCACCACACCGGTGTTGGTCAGGCGGCCCGCCACATAGCCCACCAGATAGCTGCCCTCGTGTTCGCGGAAGACCAGGCCTACAGCGTTATCCAGCTTGCCTTCGCCAGGTACAGCATCAATGACGGCAAACTTGGTTTTCTTGAATTCCTTAGCGTTCGCGGTGATGGCGGGTTCGTTGGCAAAGCCCACGCCGATAATCAGATCGAAGCCTTCCTCGGCGAACTTACGGATACCCTGTCCCACTTGCGAGGGATCGGCGGGTTCGAAGTCGAAAACCTGTACCCCCAGGTTCTTGACCGCCAGTTGAGAGCCTTCCCAGGCTGACTGGTTGAAGCTTCGGTC
Organism: Deinococcus sp.; assembly: GCA_023382135.1. Lineage (GTDB taxonomy): Bacteria > Deinococcota > Deinococci > Deinococcales > Thermaceae > JAMCQK01. The sequence goes on along the minus strand of JAMCQK010000131.1, from coordinate 2,000 downwards.
GTTCTTGCCGCCTGCGTCAAAGGCCATGCCCACACGTACCTGGGCCAGGGCCAGACCCGCGAGCGCACCAATCGCCAGGCCGAGCGTAATCAATCGTTTCATGCATTCCTCCCTTAATTACCTTGGCTTTTCGCCACGGGCATTATATGGGTCGGCAGCACAAGCTGGCTACTGGGCCGCTGAACGTTCTTCTACTGGCTGCTAGAAATCTTCCAGCCGTACCGCGGTGCGCTTGTATTCCGGGGTTGAGGTATAGCGGTCGCGGTAAGGACCGGTGATACGGTTGATGAAGACCTCTGGGTCGTGGAAGGTGGCAAAAAGCTCTCCTGGTTTGATGCCGGTATTCAACTTTGCCGGGAGTACGGCCTCGCCATAGCGGCTTCTCACCCGCACCGTCTGGCCTTCCTCGAGGCCGAGCCGCGAGGCGTCCGTGGGGGAGACCTCGAGGTAGTCTGTGGGGCGGAGGCGGATATTCCGGCTCCGCCCGGTCATGGTCCCAGCGTTGAAAGCGTAGAGGCTCCGCCCGGTAATGAGCATGAAGGGATACTCCTCAGAAGTCTCCTCCGGGCTTCCCAGGTAGGGTACGGCCTCGAGGCGGGCAGTGCGGCTAGCTGCGAAGGCCTCGGCGTGAAGCCGCACTGTTCCTGGGTGGTCCTCGCTGGGGCAGGGCCACTGCAAGCCTGCTTGCTCCAGCCGGGCGTAGCTGATCCCCGCACCGGCTCTCCAGACCTGGCGGACTTCGTTCCAGATTTCCTCGGCTGAGTGGTAGCTAAAGTGCTGTCCACTGCCCATGGCCCCGGCCACCAGGCCAAGAATCTCCCAGTCGGGCTTGGAGTCGCCCAGAGGCGGAATTACCCGCCGGATGCGCTGGATACGACGCTCGGAGTTCATAAAGGTGCCGTCCTTTTCAAAAGAGCTGGCCGCGGGCAGGAAGACGTGGGCAAAGCCCTTGGCGCTCTCGTTCTCGAACATGTCCTGCACAACGAGCAGCTCCAGGTTTTGCAGCGCCTCTCGGGTCCGGTGGGCAAGCGGCATAGTGAAGAATACGTCGTAGCCAATTAGCCACATGGCCTTGAGCTTTCCAGCGGCAGCCGCGTCCAGCATCTGCATCAGGTTGAGCCCCCGGCCGGCGGGAATGGGGTGCTGCCAGACCCGCTCGAAGCTGGCCTGGGCTTTCGGCAGGGGCTGTGAGCCTGTCAGCAGGCCGGGTTCACAGCCCATATGTGCCGCGCCCTGGACGTTGTTCTGCCCCCGCAAGGGGTTGACCCCGCTGCCGGGAGGGCCCAGGTTTCCGGTGAGCAGTGCCAGGTTAATCAGAGCCATTACCGTTTCACTGCCCTGGAAGTGCTCGGCGAGCCCCAGGCCATGGAAGCTGATGGCCGGTTTGGCGGTGGCGTAGAGCCGCGCCGTGCGCTGTATGGCTTCTGGGGCCACCCCAGCGACCTCGGCAGCGCGCCCCGGGGTCCACTGCTGGATAGCTTGGCGGAACTCGTCTAACCCCTCCACGCGACCAGCAAGAAAGCTTGGATCAGATAAGTTTTCCTCCAGGATCACTTGAGCCATGGCATGGAACAGCGGGATGTCGGTTCCTGGCCTGGGGGACAGGTGAACCTCGGCCCATTCGGCGAGTTCGGTGCGGCGGGGGTCCACCACCACCAGCCGCGCCCCCTTGCGCACCGCCTGCTTGATACGGGCGCCCACGACTGGGTGGTTCTCGGTGGCATTGGAGCCTGCTACCAGGATGGTGTGGGCCAGTTCAATATCGTCGAAAGCGCTGGTGGACGCACCAGTGCCCAGCATGCGCTTAAGGGCTGTGGCGCTGGGGGCGTGGCAGACCCGCGCGCAGCAGTCCACGTTGTTGCTGCCGATGACCCCCCGGGCAAACTTCTGAGCCAGGTAGTTCTCCTCGTTAGTGGCCCGGGCCGAGCCCAGGATGCCAATGCTTTCTGGGCCATACTGCTCAAGGATGCGCCCTAGCTCGCCAGCGGTGAAGGCAATGG
>JAMCQK010000051.1 GCA_023382135.1 Deinococcus sp. | reverse complement strand
AGGTGTTGCGCTCCTAGATTACCCGGTTGCAGCCAACTCCCTTACCCACTCGTACCCTTTAGATTCCAACTCCAAGGCCAGCGTTTTATCTCCCGTTGTGGCTACTTTTCCGTCAACCAATACATGCACCACGTCGGGCACGATGTAATTGAGCAGCCGCTGGTAATGGGTAATCACCAGCGCGCCAAAATTTGGGCCGCGCATGGCATTCACGCCTTTCGACACCACTTTCAAGGCGTCGATATCGAGGCCGGAATCAGTTTCATCCAGAATAGCGTACTTGGGCTCGAGGACCATCAGTTGCAGAATTTCGGCGCGCTTTTTTTCGCCGCCGGAGAAGCCTTCGTTCAGGTAGCGGGAAAGGTAGTCTTCGGACCAGTCGAGGGTTTGCAGCGCGGCCTGCGCCTTGGCGTAAAACTCGGAAACGGAAACTTCCTTTCCGGTTTTGGCGTTGAGCGCCAGCCGAAGGAAGTTTGCAATGGTTACGCCAGGAACCTCAACAGGGTACTGGAACGCAAGGAAAAGGCCTTTCTTGGCGCGCTCGTCGGCTTCCATCCCCAGGATGTTCTCGCCATCTACCAGCACTTCACCCTTATCAACGGTGTACTCCGGGTCGCCGGCAATTATCTTGCCCAGGGTGGATTTCCCGGCGCCGTTGGGGCCCATTAGCGCGTGAACTTCGCCCTGAGGAACCACCAGGTTTACCCCTTTAAGAATGGGTTCGCCTTCGATAGAAGCGTAGAGATCGTGAATTTCCAGTTGGTTGGCCATCCATCACTCCTCACCGGGTCTTATTGCAACCCGTTTGCAATAAGAGTATAGACACTGGGCTCGGGAAAGTACAGTGATTTAGTCGGGATTTGATGGATAGGGCGGTTCAGGAAAGGAGGATCGGCCGTTTTGCTTCATTGACTGTGCTGTCCGCGCGCCCGCTCTGGATGGATAGCGGGTGATTCCCGCGGCTATGAGCACTGCAACAACCTTTGAGCAAAGCGACCAGTATCGAAAAAGTCAGGCAGCCCTCCTCGGCTTAGCCAGAGGCTTTCGGACGAGAAGGCCCTTAGGTAAGGTTTGCCTGGATTATTTGACTTCAAGCAAGCGGAACCACAATGCGAGCGCGTCCCCCGGAGCGAGGGGATTGACCTCACCAATTTTCTTTTCCAAGAAAGAAAGCTCCCACAAAGGTCCAGTAGTGCGGCCTAGCTGGACGCGAAAAGGAACGGGCAGGGCGGCGCCGGTGAGCAGCCGCGACCAGGCGGCCTCTGGCTGGCCTAGACCGGTTAAGGCTTGGGCCTCGAGGCCGAGCCTCCATGCCTTGGCGCCTAAATCTTCGGTTTCCTCCACCTGTACGAGCTGAGCCAGCGCTTCCCCCCACTTGCCCAAGCGGGTAAGTGCCTGCGCATAACCCAGTATGGCCTGCCCTCTGAGATGCGGGTTAGCTAGCGACAGATATGAAGCCAGTCTTTTTTGCGCCCTATCCGGTTCTTCCAACAACGAAAGCATCAGCGAGGTATCCAGCAACAACTCCTGGTACCGGTTGCCTGCAGGTTTTTCAGCGGTGAGTTCGCTCCATAGGGCCTGTAAAACTTCATATGCACGGGGAGAATGCTTATCCGCGAGGTAGGGAGGCCGGTAGGGGTTTCCCGTGTCTCTTACCCAGTAAGCCACCGCGAGACGAAACAGTGTACGGCGATGCCGGTAGCGAGCCTCTTCCCGCCGGGCGTACCTCCCGGGTTCGGAGTGTTCACCGCGTGCTTCCCGTAAGAAAGCTTCAGCCCCCGCCGCAAGCTCCAGTGCCTCCCACGGGTGGAGCCTGGCGGACTCCAAAATGCTGGCCTCGCTTTCTGCGCGCGCCCGGGTGAAGCCGTCGGGTGCTTCGGCAATGGCCTGGTACAGGTGCTCCGCTGCTTGAAGGTACTGTCCAACACGCCTTAGAGCGGTCCCCAACCTTGCGCGTACGCGAGCAACTTCTTCGGAAGGTGCACCCCCTTTGACCAGGCCCGCCAACGCTTGCTCCATACTGCGTACCGCTTTGTCACCCTTACCCAGGCGCATTAACAGATCTCCCGCCTGGTACTGTGCGCGGCTTTGGAGCAAGGGTTCGTGCTCAACCTGCCCGAGCGCTTCGAGCGCTTCGCTGTATCGTCCCGCGTCCTTGGCCACCAGTCCTTGCCAGAGCCTTACCCGGTCTTGCAGAAAAGGCGGCGCGGGCAGTGATTGTGCCTGGCCCACAAGTTCTTCGGCCAGGGCATAGTCCCCTTGCCAGCGGGCGATGGCCGCTTCTACCAAGAGCCCTTCGGCTTTTACTTCGCCCTCGAGGCCGGAGAGGGCCGGCAACAGGTCTTTGGCCACGGTGTACTCGCCTGCGTCCAGACGCGCTTCCGCGGCCTTGACCCGCGCCCACGCGCGCGTGCCTTCGTCCTTGGACTGGGTCAGAAGCTCCAGCGCTTCCAGCGTTTCTGGATGGGCGTACTGGCCCAGTACCGCCCGGTAACGCACTAGCACGGTGGCAAGCTGCTCGCGCTCCGCCAGCGGCCAGGCCGCCGACTCTTTCCACAAGTCCGGCACCAAGGAAAGCCTGGAGGGATCCCGCGCTAACAGCGCCAAAAGCTCATCAAACTTTAAGGCACCCTTGGCGTGCACAAGCGAGCGGAATAGATCCTTTCCTTTGAAGTACTGGAAGGCGAGTGCGTGGATTTTTTTCGCGTCCGCCACTTTCACTTTCTGGAGCAGGCTCCGGATGGTGGGGCGCACGCTGGCATCGCCCGATGGCTCAAACAGGGCGCGCTCAGCCTGGGACAGTGTGTCCAGCCGTTTGCCCAGGGCTTCTTCCAGTAAGGTAACCGGTATATGCGGGTCGGCATCCGGCGAGAGTTCACTCAGGGCCTCGAGCAAGGGACCGAGCTTTGGATCGCGCGCTAAACTCTCATCCGCGTTACCACGTTTCTGGGCGGCCTCCAGCAAGACCAGCCGGGAAAGCTCGCCAAAGTTTTTCCCCGCCTGGTTCACCAATGCTTCAAGCCGCTCAGGCGAAATCCCCGGCAGGCGTTCTCGCACGTAACGCCTGGCTTCCTCGCGGGTGGGCGGGGAGAGGGTGGCGAAGGAAAGACTCACAGGCGTATCGGAGAGCGCCGCTAAGTAGGGGACCTCGAGGCCTATGAGCACCGGCTCCAGCCACACGCCTAAACCAGCGCGTTCACCATCGGCGTTCCTCAGAGCAAGACCCGCGATCTGCCCGTCCGCCTCGGCGCGCAATAGCAGGGGAAGCCCAGACTGGTTCAAAGCTTGCTGCAGGTTCCGCTTGAGCTCTGCCTGTAAAGAGGCCTGCAGCGCGTAGGGCTGGGTGGGCGAGAGCTGAGCCAGGATGTTTTCGAGCGCAAGGTTGAGCCGTTCGCTTAGGGCATAGAGCTGGGGCGCGAGCTCTCCGCCAAGATTTATCATCAGGCACCCCGGCACCAGCCGCTCCACCGCCGAAAGCAAGACGCCCTTACCGGTGGCGGGGCCTCCCACCACAACCATCTGCGGCCGGCTGCCCGCTTGAAGCTCGCGTACAAATTTGCGGAGGATCTGGCGCTTGTCTCTACCTAGCGTGCGGCGGGCGGCCTCGAGGCCTAGCTCCGCCGGCGCAGAAGGCGCCTCCAGTCCCGCTTCCTGGTAAAGCCCCACAATGACCTGAAAGAGCCGTAGCTTCTCCTCCGGGCTGCCCAGATCTTTGTACAAAATATTGCGGACGCTCCCGGCCTTGCCACCCCGCTCGGCCACCCTGGCCTCGAGCCAGCGCAGGCTGCCTTTCTTTCCCTGGTGGTCGCGCCCGCTAATACGCGGCCTCAGGGTTTCCAGGTGTTCAAGCCAGCGTGTAGTGTGCTTGGTCATGGTGTATACACTTTAGCAGAGGGCTAAGAACACCAGGCTTCTGGCCCGCTGCTCTGAGCCCTTTGTTGGTATTCTAATCTTCAATGAAACTGTGCCGCTTCGGTCGAACCCACCAGCGCCGCAGTCGAGGCCTGCCCTCCGGTAATGGCCATCAGCACCTCGTCAAAGTAGCCTGCTCCCACCTCGCGCTGGTGTTTCACCGCGGTGAAGCCGTCCTTTTCGGCGGCGAACTCCAGCTGTTGCAGCTCTACAAAGGCGCTCATGCCGCGTTCTTTGTAGCCTTTGGCCAGCTCGAAGGTTCTGTAATTCAGGTTGTGCCAGCCCGCCAGCGTGATGAACTGGAACTTGTAGCCCATTGCGCCCAGCTCACGCTGGAATTTGGCGATGGTGGCGTCGTCCAACTTCCTTTTCCAGTTAAAGGAAGGCGAACAGTTGTAGGCGAGCATCTTGCCGGGGAACTCTTGGTGCACGGCTTCGGCGAATTTGCGGGCCACCTCGAGGTCTGGTGTGCTGGTCTCCATCCAGATCAAATCCGCATAAGGCGCGTAGGCGGTAGCGCGGGCGATGCAAGCCTCGAGGCCGTTTTTCAACTTGTAGAAACCCTCGGGCGTGCGCTGGTCCTTGATTACGAAAGGCTGATCGCGCTCGTCGATGTCGGAGGTAATCAAAGTGGCGGCCTCGGCGTCGGTACGTGCAATGGTAATCGTAGACACTCCAGAAATATCCGCTGCCAGACGGGCTGCGTTTAGTGTGCGCACGTGCTGGGACGTAGGGATCAAAACCTTGCCACCCAAGTGCCCGCACTTCTTTTCTGAAGAAAGCTGGTCTTCCCAGTGGACCCCGGCGGCGCCGGCTTCGATCATTCCCTTCATCAACTCAAAGGCATTGAGCGCACCGCCAAAGCCGGCTTCGGCATCGGCCACGATGGGTGCGTACCAGTTGCGGCCCGTTTTGCCTTCCAAGCGTTCGATCTGGTCGGCGCGCATTAGCGCGTTGTTGATGCGCTTCACCACCTGCGGTACCGAGTTTGCCGGGTAGAGCGACTGGTCCGGGTAGGTCTGCGAAGCCAGGTTGGCGTCCCCCGCAACTTGCCAGCCGGACAGATAGATGGCCTCGAGGCCTGCCTTGATCATCTGCACGGCTTGTGCGCCGGTGTAGGCCCCAAATGTATTCACGTAAGGCCGCTGGTGCAAAAGCTCCCACAATCTCTCGGCGCCTTTTTCGGCTAAGGTGTGCTTGACGTCTATCGAGGGTCTGAGCCTCACTACTTCTTCTGCCGAGTAGTCGCGCTTGATGCCTTTCCAGCGGGGGTCCTGCTGCCAGCGCTTTTTCAAGAGTTCCGCCTCGAGTTTCATTTCTGGGGTCAGCTTCATGAGCGTCTCCTTGGTAAGGGGAAGTATGGCGTAGGAGCACCTTGCTTTGTGGTGTGTAATTTGGGCACACTGGCGCTGCCAAATCTGTGTAGTCGATGGGACACTACACAGACCAGAGGTACACATTAGAGAAAATTCGCTTGTTTTTGGTTAAGCCAGCGCCGTCAAGGCTATTCTAGTAAGTGAGCCCTATGTCTTACCTTCTAGCACTAGACCAAGGCACCACCTCGAGCCGCGCGGTCGTTTTCGATATGTCGGGCAGCCCCCTCGGCATGGCCCAGCAGGAGTTCGCTCAAGCCTTCCCCAAGCCCGGCTGGGTAGAGCACGACGCGCTTGAAATTTGGCAGTCACAGCTTCAGACCGCGCGTGAAGCAGTACGGCGCGCGGGTATTGAAGCAAAGGAAATCGCCGCCATCGGAATCACCAACCAGCGTGAGACCACCGTGCTGTGGGAGCGTGTTACTGGCAGGCCCGTGCACAACGCCATTGTCTGGCAGGACCGGCGCACCG
>JAMCQK010000140.1 GCA_023382135.1 Deinococcus sp. | reverse complement strand
GGAAAGAAGCAGGCCGGAATAGTTCACCAAGAGAGGAGGCAGCCCATGAGTTTTCGCCCATTTGACTATAGCGGCCAGGATTACCAGATCTACGTGGAGCTGATGAACCGCATCCACCCCGAAAGACCGCAGACGGCCGGTGAACTCCGCTACCTGGACCAGACGCGCAGCGAGGCGGACCTGGTGGGCCGCTACTTCTTGGAGCAGGACGGGGCTGCTGTGGGCTGTGCGGAGTACCAGACCCCGATGAATAATCCTGGCCAGGGCCGCCTGGAAGTCCACTGCCGCGTTTTGCCGGAATGGGGCCAGCTCACTCAGGAGCTCTGGTCTTTTCTGATGGACCGGATCCGGCCGCTGAATCCAAGCGTGCTGCTGACCCGGGGCCGCGAGGACTGGCCCGAGGTGTTGTTCTACCTTCGCCAAGGTTTTGTGGAAGAAGACCGGATGTGGGCTTCCACGCTCGATGTCTTCAATTTCGACCCGGCGCCTTTTCTTCCTCAGACCAGCCGGGCCCTGTCGAGCGGTATCAGTATTCGCAGTTTGGCGGAGAGGCCCTATCAAGATGGGGACTACCGGCGCAGGCACTATGAACTGCTGTGCCAACTTCTGCAAGACGTTCCCGCGGCCGAACCGTTTGTGCCCTGGGCATTTGACCTCTGGGTTAAGCGCACCTTCGAAAGCCCCAACTTTTTGCCGGAAGGTTACTTTATTGCCATAGATGGCGAGCGGGAGGTTGGCATCTCGCAGCTACGGGCGTCGAGCAGGCCCCAGACCCTGCAGACCGGGCTCACGGGCGTGCTCAAGGAGTACCGCAGGCGGGGAATTGCGCTCCTGCTCAAACTGCGTGCCGCGCAGTTTGCCAAGGAAAAGGGTTTTCGGTTTATCCGCACCAACAACCACTTGGCCAACCGCCCGATGCTATCCATTAACGAAGCCATGGGTTTTGTCAAAGAGCCCGCATACGTTCACTTGCGCAAAGATCTTTCGGCTGCATATAAGCCCGGGTAATCACAGCTTTTTTGAGAGAAGCCGGCATCTTGCAGCTTGGTTGCAGGCCGGATGATTGCCGTTTCCTTGGCCGCTAATCAACCCCGCAAAGCCCCAGGGTATGCTTGACGCGTGAAATTCGCCCATCTTCACCAACACACCCAGTACAGCCTGTTGGACGGCGCCGCGCGCCTTTCCGACTTGATTTCCTGGGTGAAAAAAGTTTCGCCCCAGGACCCGGCGCTGGCCATGACCGACCACGGCAATTTGTTTGGGGTTATCGACTTTTACAAGAAGGCCACCGCGGCGGGGGTCAAGCCCATCATCGGCTACGAGGCCTACGTGGCCGCCGAAAGCCGTTTCGACCGCAAGATGGGCAAGGGTCTGGACGGCGGCTATTTTCACCTCACGCTGCTGGCCAAAGACCTCGAGGGCTACCAGAATCTGTGCCGTTTGGCGAGCCTGGCCTACCTCGAGGGCTTCTACCAAAAACCCCGCATCGACCGGGAAATTTTGCGTGAGCACAACCAGGGCATCATCGCGCTTTCCGGTTGTTTGGGGGCGGAAATTCCCCAGTTCATCCTGCAAGACCGGCCCGACCTGGCCGAAGAACGCTTGAACCAGTACCTCTCGATCTTCGGCGACCGCTACTTCGTAGAAATCCAGGATCACGGCCTGCCCGAGCAGAAAAAGGTCAACCAGGCGCTCAAGCAGTTCGCCAAAAAATACGGCCTGGGTCTTGTGGCCACCAACGACGGCCACTACGTCAACAAGGATGATGCCGAAGCCCACGCGGTGGTGCTGGCAGTGCAGTCCAAGAGCACCTGGGACGACCCAGACCGCTGGAAGTTCCCCTGCGACGAGTTTTACGTCAAGAGTCCGGAAGAAATGCGCCGGGCCATCAATCACCAAGAATGGGGCGACGAACCTTTCGACAACACCGTTGAAATTGCCCGTATGTGCAACGTGGATCTGCCTATTGGCGACAAGATGGTCTACCGCATTCCGCGCTATCCGCTCCCGGAAGGCCGCACTGAAAACCTGTATCTTCGCGAGCTTACTTTCAGGGGCCTGGCGGAAAGATATTCAGACAGAATCGATGAACATCTATACGCCGAGTTGTTGCGCAAGCTGGGAAGGGCGGTTCCTCACGGCGACATCCAGGTCTTGGTGCAGGAGATCGCAGAGCTTCCCGAAGAAGACCGCGAAAAAGCCAAGTCGGTCCTTCCAAGTCTTGCAGAAGGCACTGAGTGGGACGGCTGGGCCATTCTTTCCCGCGCCGAGTACGAGCTCTCGGTAATCGAAAAAATGGGCTTTGCCGGCTACCTGCTTATCGTGCAGGACTTCATCAACTGGGCCAAGAACAACGGTATCAGCGTGGGGCCTGGCCGCGGCAGCGCCGCCGGCAGCTTGGTCGCCTACGCCACCCGGATCACCAACCTGGACCCCTTGGCCTTTGGGCTTCTGTTCGAGCGCTTCTTGAACCCCGAGCGCGTAAGTATGCCGGATATCGACACCGACTTCTCCGACGCCGAACGCGACCGCGTTATCCAGTACGTGCGCGAGCGTTACGGGGAGGACAAGGTGGCCCAGATTGGCACCTTCGGAACCCTGGCTTCCAAGGCAGCGATTAAAGACTCGGCAAGAGTTTTTGGACTGCCGCTGAAGCGAGCCGAGGAACTGGCAAAGCTTATACCGGTGTTGTTTGGCAAGCCCAAGCCAATTGCGGAGGCTATTGAGTCGGTGCCGGAATTCAAGGCGGAAATAGAAAAAGATCCACTGGTAGCCCGCGTGGTGAACGTTGCCAGGCGCTTGGAGGGTCTGAACCGGCACTCCTCGGTGCACGCAGCCGGGGTGGTGATTGCCGATACGCCATTGCAGGACTGGATTCCCTTAATGCGCCAGGGAGACTCCCCGGCAAAAATTACCCAGTACGACATGGGGGCGGTGGAAGCCTTGGGGTTTCTCAAGATGGACTTTTTGGGCCTGCGCACCCTCTCGTTTTTGGACGAGTGCAGGCGTATTGTCCAAGAATCCAAGGGTATCACGCTGGATTACGACCAGCTTCCCTTGGATGACGCGGCCACCTTCGAGCTTCTGGGGCGCGGGGAGACCAAAGGTATTTTCCAACTGGATTCCGGCGGCATGACCAGCACTGTGCGCGGCCTCAAGCCCCGGCGCATTCAGGACATTATTGCTCTTGGCGCACTGTATCGCCCGGGACCTATGGAGAACATTCCCACCTACATCCGCAGGCATCACGGGCGTGAGCCGGTAGCGTACAAAGAGTTTCCCAACGCGAGCAAGATTCTCGAGCCCATCCTGAAGGAGACCTACGGCATCCCCGTTTACCAAGAGCAGATCATGCAGATAGCCTCGATGGCCGCCGGCTACAGCCTGGGCCAGGCCGACCTTTTACGCCGGGCCATGGGCAAGAAAAAGGTCGATGAGATGCAAAAGCACCGCTTGCAGTTTGTGTTGGGGGCGGGAGAACGGGGCATCCCTTCGCAAGAGGCCGACCGGCTCTTCGACCTGCTCGAGGCCTTTGCCAACTACGGTTTCAACAAATCGCACTCGGCGGCCTACGCCATGCTTACCTACCAGACCGCCTATGTAAAAGCGCATTACCCGGTGGAGTTCGTGGCTGCGCTGCTCACGGTGGAGCGTCACGACTCGGACAAGGTGGCCGAGTACATCCGCGCGGCCAGGGTCATGGGTGTCAATGTGCTGCCCCCGGATATTAACCGCTCAGGCTTCAATTTTAGCGCCGTGGGTGAGAACGTGCTGTTTGGTCTTTCCGCTGTCAAAAATGTGGGCGAAGGTGCAGCCCAGGCCATTTTGCAGGAGCGGGAAAAGGGTGGCCGCTTCCAATCTCTGCCTGACTTCCTGAAGCGTGTAGATAGCGCTGTATCCAACAAGCGTGTGGTGGAGTCACTCATCAAAGCAGGTGCTTTTGATGCGCTGGGCGGGCGCGGGCAGATGCTCGCCGCTTTAGACGATTTACTCAAGTGGGCGGGCGCGGAGCGCGGACGTTCGCAGGCGGGCATGATGGGCTTGTTTGTGGCCAGTGAGCCCACGCTTCCGCAAGGCCCCCAGCTGGATGAAATTACCCAGCTTCGCTTTGAGAAAGAGGCGCTGGGAATCTACGTGACTGGACACCCGCTGCTCAGATATCAGGGTCTGCGCGAGGCGGCAAGCTGCACGCTGGAAGAGCTTCCCAAAGCCTATGCCCAAGGCAAAAACGGCAAGGGCCGGGCGAGGCTTTTGCTCGCTGGAATGGTGGAGGAGATCTCCAAAAAACTTACCCGCTCGGGCGGGATGATGGCCAAGTTCACGCTGGCGGACGAAACCGGCGCGGTGGAAGTGGTGGTTTTTGGGCGGGCCTACGAGCGGGTGGCCCCTAGGATCAGCGAGGATGCGCCGGTGCTGCTGGTGGCGGAGGTCGAACCTGATATGGCCTCGAGCACGGCAGGCCTAAAAACAACTAGCCCTCACGGGCTGAGCGAGGCCGAACCTGAGACCCAGGGTGAAGCGCTGCGGGTGGTTGCACAGGAGGTTTACCCCTACCAAGACCTGGAAGGCCTCCCCAAGGTGCTTGAACTGGATCTCGATCTGAACTTACTGGACCAGGACAAGGCCAAAGACCTCAGGAGCCTGCTTGACGAATACCCCGGGACCTTGCCGGTGCAGCTGCGGGTGAGCCAAGGAGAAAGCTTCGCACTACTTGAAGCGCGCGAGGTCCGCGTTTCCGAAGAGGTGGAAAGCGAACTCCAGAAAATGGACTGGCTCCTGGCCCACCTGATTCCCAACCGTGAAGCCTTGCTGGCGGGCCAGAGCGGCCGCCGGGGAGCCGCCGAACCCCAGGTGCCCTTCTAAAAAACAGCGGCGGAGATAGCGCTCCGTTCCTGGCGCCACGGAGTACACCCCTGCTAGCCAGCTGTGGCCGAGTCCGCTCTGGAACCGTCGCTCGGACGGCTTCGCTGCTGCCTTCTCGAGCTGGCCATGTAAGGGGGGATCAGCAAGTTGCGCTTTGAGAACCGGCGAGGCTCCCACTCCGGCTTCCAACTTGGGGCGGGGACCTGCCAGGCTTTCCAGTCTCTTGGACCCATCATGCTGGGAATAGGAAACGCGATTAAGCTGAGCGTGCTGAGCACAAGCGCGGCAAGGTATACACGCTTGGAACTGTTAGCAGAGAGCGCAGCTTTCATGCCTGTAGCCTAGACCCAACCTTTTCACAAACTTGTTGCATTTGAACATCGGGCGAACGAGGAAAGGAAGGCTTTCCCAGGCTTTAGCGGGCCTTCCCAAGGGGAGCCCAGTTCGGGTAACACTACTGGCCCGGGCCACCCGCTGGCTTGCTTACGCGCAGAACCTCATCCTTGCGGACGTAACCCATTTTCCGGGCCATGGCCTCGCGGAACAGGGGGTCCTCGGCGGCCTTGACTTCCTCACGGAGACGCGCCAGCTGGTTTTGCATATTGGCCACGCGTTCTTGCAGCGCGCGGGCCTGGGTGAGGTTGTCGAAATAGCGCTTGGTCTCGAGGCCTATCAAAACCGTCACCTGGAGCACGCCCAAGGCGAACACCAAGTGCAAGAAACGGTAAATTGGCCGCTCCACGACGGGGCAATTATACCTTAGCCTCGGCACCCTAGGGGGCCCAGTGACCCAGGGACCCTGGCGGGGATGCTTTGGCCGCCCCCCTTGCCAGAAGCTGCATTTTGCACGATATTGCACTATACTGTTTCTGGAGCCACAACGAAGGAGCGTTGGATTATGGCAATATCCTAAAGCCCAGAGAT
>JAMCQK010000164.1 GCA_023382135.1 Deinococcus sp. | reverse complement strand
GGACAAGGTTAGCAAAAACCTTTTGACCCTTCGCGCTCTATTGGTGGCAAGTTGCAGGAGGCAAGCCGGAAGAAAGGCGTGATTGTGCGCTGCAGCGATTCCGGCTTCGCCATAGCACCACCGCTGGTGATAACCGAAACGGAAGTGGACGAGATGTTAAACGCCCTGGGTGAGACACTGAGCGAGGTTTTCGGGTAAAGCATAGCCCGTATTTCTCCGCTATTATTTGATTTGATCGTTACGCAAAAAAGCACAATCTGTCAACCAAACAAAGGGGGCCGTATGCCAACTATCAAAACCCAGACTGAAGCATTATTAGAACTCCGCCGGTCGGAGGTGCCAAGAGGAGTTTCCTACGCGCATCCCATCTTTGCCGCCAAAGCCAGGGGCGCAAAAATCTGGGATGTGGAAGGAAACGAGTACCTGGACTGGGTGGGGGGCATCGGTGTTTTGAACACCGGCCACAACCATCCGCGCGTGGTTCGTGCGGTACAGGAGCAGCTCGAGCGGTTCATCCACACCTGCTTCCAGGTAACCATGTACGAACCCTACTTGCGCTTGGCGGAAACACTCAACCGGCTGGCTCCCGGCGACACGCCCAGGAAAACTATTTTTCTTACCACCGGAGCGGAGGCGGTCGAGAACGCGGTCAAAATTGCCCGCGCGTACACCAAAAGGCCGGCGGTGATCTCTTTTGCGCACAGCTTCCACGGGCGCACGCTTTTAGGCATGTCGCTCACCGGCAAGGCCAGCTATTACAAGCAGAATTTTGGCCCTTTCGCGCCGGAGATTTACCAAGCCCCTTTCCCCTATCCATACCGGGGCTGGGACAGCGCCAAGGCGCTGGAGGGACTGCACGAACTATTCCACAACCAAGTGGACCCCGGTCAGGTGGCCGCGCTGATCCTTGAGCCGGTCCAGGGCGAAGGCGGGTTTATCCCGGCGCCTTTCGACTTTGTGCGGGAGCTTCGCCGCCTCGCCGATGAACACGGCATTTTGCTGATTGCCGACGAGATCCAGAGTGGTTTTGGCCGTACCGGCAAGATGTTTGCCATGGAGCACACCGGTGTTGCCGCCGACATGATTACCGTGGCCAAGAGCCTGGCGGGCGGCCTTCCGCTTTCCGGCGTGATTGGCCGGGCCGAGGTGATGGATGCGCCTGACCCGGGCGGCCTGGGGGGAACCTACGCGGGGAACCCGCTTGCCTGCGCGACGGCACTGGCGGTCCTCGAGGTCTTTGAGGAAGAAAAGCTGCTGGAAAAATCGCAAAGGCTTGGCAAACAGCTGGAGGATGGTCTTTCAAAAATTCAGTCGAAGTTTAGCCCTGTAGTGGGTGAACAGCGCGGGCTTGGGGCCATGCGGGCAATTGAACTAGTCAAAGACAGCGCCACCAAAGAACCAGCGCCGGAACTTGCCCAGAAAGTTGTGGAAGAAGCGCGCGCCCGTGGGCTTTTGCTCTTGAAAGCGGGAATGCACACTAACTGCATCCGCGTACTGGTGCCGCTGGTGGCGGGCGAAAAAGAAGTTGAGCGGGGTTTGGGTATTCTAACCGAAAGCCTCGAGGCCGCCTTACGCTAACCCGCTCAAAGCTTCTCTTCCCTGGGTGGGTAGCTTCACCTGCTGGCAGCGGCGAAATGACGGTTTGCGTATCTACGTTCTTTCGTTATTCTGTGTCCATGCTTCCGACAGTTTGCGCACGCGGTGAGGTTGTTTCGCCATGATCTCGTTGGCGCATAAAGCCGAAGGCCTCGAGGTCGAAGGAGTAGAAAAACGTTTTGGAGATGTCACCGCTTTGGGCGGCATCTCGCTTTCCATCCAAGCGGGTGAGTTCTTTACGCTTCTTGGGCCTTCTGGCTGCGGCAAAACCACGCTGCTTCGGATCATCGCCGGCCTCGAGCTTGCCAGCAGTGGCCGCGTAATGCTCGCGGGCAAGGACATCTCCGGTCTGCCCGCCAACCAGCGCCCGGTGAATACCGTGTTCCAGAGCTACGCGCTCTTCCCCCACCTTACCGTTTACGAAAACATCGCTTTTGGCCTGCGCAGCCGCCGCATAGCGCAAACCGAGGTGGAGCGCAGAGTGGGTTACGGGCTGGGCATGTTGCAGCTGGAACAGTTTTCGCACCGCTTTCCCCATCAGCTTTCGGGCGGGCAGAAACAACGCGTCGCCCTGGCCCGTGCGCTGGTAAACGAGCCACAAGTGCTGCTGTTGGATGAACCCATGAGCGCGCTCGACGCCAAGCTGCGGGCGGAAGTGCAGATTCAGCTCAGGCGCTTGCAGCAACAACTAGGCACCACCTTTATTCTGGTCACCCACGACCAAGACGAGGCCATGGCCGTTTCGGACCGCATCGCGTTGATGCGCCAAGGCCAGGTGGAGCAGGCTGGAACGCCAAGCGAAGTTTATGAACGACCCAAAACCCGCTTCGCCGCCGAGTTCCTGGGAGCAGCCAATCTTATTCCCGCCAAGCGTGCGGCGGGTGGAGCCGAGACCCGGTATGGCACTTTTCAGCTTGCCGAGGTTCCATCTTGGACGGCAGGCCATCTGGCCATCCGGCCCGAGCGCATCGGAATTTCCGCCCATGAGCCGGCGCAGAACGGCTTGCGCTCCAAAGTACGCGAGGTGGTCTACCGCGGTTCTTACCAAGAGGCATGGCTGGACCCGGGCGACCTCAGAATCCGCTTTGCGCCCCACCCGCAGCTGCAGGCGGGTCAAGAGATCTGGGCGGTGCTCCCCAAAGAAGCCTTGGTGGTGCTCAGTGATTAGGGCTACTCGCCATACCGGCTCCGCCACTCCCCCTGCAAAACGAGGGGAGCATAGGGGGGCATGGGGGCTTCGGCTATGAACCAGTTGCTTGTTTGGTACGGAGAGCTTACCTCGAGGTCTGCCCTGACCCGGCGAGGCCTGTTCCAGCTCATCGTGCCGGTGCTCTGGCTCTTGCTGTTTTTGGTGCTGCCAAGCATGCTCTTGGTGGGCGTAGCCTTCATGCAACGTGGCGCTTACGGCGAGGTGGTCTGGAGCTTTTCACTGGAAAACCTGCAGCGCCTCCTGGGCTACGGCCTGTTTGGCTGGAGTCCGGACAACATGGTGATACTAGCCCGCTCGGTCTGGGTGGCTTTCGTGACCACGCTGGTCTCGGTGATCCTGGCTTACCCGTTGGCATTCTTCATTGCCTCGAGGCCTTCACGCACCCGCTACCTATGGCTCACGCTGGTGATTATCCCCTTCTGGACCAATCTGGTAATCCGTACCTACTCCTGGCAGCTTCTGCTTGCGCCCGAGCTGCCGCCTGCGCGTATCGCAGCTTTTCTCCACCTTGTCCCCCCGGACAGCGCGCTTTATCCAAGTTCGTTTGCCGTGTATATAGGCATGATTTCGGCTTTCCTGCCCTTTGTGGTGATGCCGCTTTACTCCAGCGTAGAACGGCTCGACTGGAGCCTGGTGGAGGCCGCGCACGACCTCTATGCAGGCCCGGCGCGGGTGTTCTCACAGTCGGTGCTGCCCCAAACGCTGCCGGGACTGGTGGTGGGTATCATCCTCACCTTCATCCCGGCCATGGGTATGTTTGTAATTCCCGATCTACTGGGTGGGGCCAAGTATCTGCTGGTGGGAAACCTCATCCAGCAGCAGTTCTTCTCCAGCCGCGACTGGCCTTTTGGCGCCGCGCTCTGCATTGGCCTGGTACTCCTAACGCTCCTCGCGCTGGGGATCTACCGCCGCCAAGGCCGCAACGTAGACCTGGCATAAAGGGAAAGCGTGAAAAGACTCGGACAAACCATTGCGCTGGCCTCGCTGGCTTTCTTGTACCTGCCGATGCTGGCGGTGGCGGTCTTCTCGGTGAACAAAACCCGCTACGGCCTGACCCCTTTCTAGCAAGTTTGGAGCTGGTACCAAAAGATGTTCCAAAACGAGGACATTCTCAGGGCGTTCCAGAACACCATTGTGCTGGCTGTGATCTCGACCCTGGTTGCCACCCTACTGGGTACCATCTTTGCCCTTGCCATGGAACGTTACCCCTGGGGAAAGCGCGCCCGCGGTTTTTTGGAAAACCTGCTTTACTTGCCGGTGGTAACCCCGGACATCATTCTGGCGGCGGCGCTGGTTATCGCCTTCAGCTTGCTTCGTATGGTCTCCAGCCTGTTCGAGCTGGGCCTGTTTTCCATGATCATCGGCCACGTAACGTTTCAAATCGCTTTCGTAACCTTGGTGGTCCAGAGCCGGCTCAAGGGTCTGGGTCGCGACTTGGATGAAGCCGCCCGCGACCTCTACGCCAGCAGCTGGTACCTGCTCCGCAAGGTACAGATACCCCTGCTGATGCCTGGCATTGTGGCCGGGGCCATGCTGGCTTTCACGCTCTCACTGGATGACTTCGTGATTAGCTTTTTCACCGCCGGGCCGAATTCGCAGACGCTGCCGCTGGTGATTTACGGCTCGGTGCGCCGCGGAGTCACGCCGGAGATTCACGCACTTTCAACCATAGTGTTCCTGGCGACCATACTGCTGGTCCTTGGAAGCGAACGGCTTACCAGGCGCGGTTAGCACGCAAGGCCCTCCTGCAGGCGCTTGGAAGCGCGTTGCATGATGTGCCGGTAGTACAGGCGATAATCCCGGCCTTTTTCATTCGGGGCTGGAAATAAGGTAAAATACCAACAGCTCCAAACTTGCTAGAAAGGACGATGATTCTATGAAACGACTCGTGATGCTTTTGGTTCTCCTCTCGGCAGCGTTCGCGCAGAACAAAGAACTCAGGCTCTTTATCTGGTCGGAGTACATCGATCCAGCGATTGTTGCCTCCTTCGAGAAACAGTTTGGCTACAAGGTCAAGATTGACCTCTACGAGTCGAACGAAGAAATGCTGGCCAAGCTACAAGCCGGCGGTGTTTCACAGTACGACCTGATTGTCCCTTCCGACTTCATCGTACCCACTCTGATTCAGCTCAAGGTGGTTCAACCGCTTAATCAGAGCAAAATTCCCAACCTTAAGAATCTGGACGCCAAGTTTAAGAGCCCGCCCTTTGACGCTGGCAACAAGTACACGGTGGCATACCAGTGGGGATCGGTAGGGCTGATGTACCGCAAGGACAAGGTCAAAGCCCCGCCCGCCAGTTGGAGCGTTATTTTCGACCCCAAAGGCGCCGGCTCCTTCGTGCTGATGGACTCAGTGCGCGAAATGATGGGCGTGGCGCTGCGCTACCAAGGCCAGTCGGCGAACAGCAAAAACCCCAAAGCGGTGCAGGCTGCGGGCAAGCTGCTGTTAGCGGCCAAAAAGGCCAAGCGGTCGCTCGGCTTCGAAGGCGGCGTGGGCGGCAAGAACAAAGTGGTGGCGGGGACCGCCATCTACGCCGTGGTCTATAACGGCGACGCCATCAAGGCCGCCGACGAGAACCCCAATGTGGGCTTTGTGGTGCCCAAGGAAGGTTCCACGCTGTTCGTGGACAACATGGCCATTCCCGCCAAGGCTCCGAATGTGGAGGCGGCGCACAAGTTCATTAACTTTATCCTCGACCCTAAAATTGGCGCGCAGCTATCTAACTTCAACC
Source organism: Deinococcus sp. (assembly GCA_023382135.1). Classification (GTDB taxonomy): domain Bacteria; phylum Deinococcota; class Deinococci; order Deinococcales; family Thermaceae; genus JAMCQK01. The sequence goes on along the minus strand of JAMCQK010000164.1, from coordinate 310 downwards.
GTTACGCCACACCAAACGCCGCCGCCAAGCCTTTCATCACGCCCGCCGACCTCAAGAACACAGCCATCTACCCCACGCCCGAGGTGATGAAAAAGCTGGAGTTCATTCTTGATCTTGGCAAAGATACCCGGCTCTACGACGAGACCTGGACCACGGTAAAATCCAGGTAGAGTTTTTACAAGCGAGAACGTATGAAGTCTAGCCGGATGTTTTCTCCCATAGCACCGCTTGCCGCATGTCCATGCGGCTGGGAGTTCTTCCGGCAGGTGCAGGAAGCCGCTATCCCGCCGCCCGGCGCTATCTTCGTTGG
>JAMCQK010000056.1 GCA_023382135.1 Deinococcus sp. | reverse complement strand
GCCGCCATCTTTCCCTTTCGGTGCGATGAACGGCGTGTAGTAGCCCATCCCCCGGAGAAGTGCGGCCACCAGGTCTTGGAACTCGTAAGCGTTTCTTGATTCAACCTGTCTCCTTAGGCCGTCTATTGCCGATTGTTGAACTTCGTGGATTGCCGCCTGCAGCTGTGGACCGGCGCTGGCAGTCGTGTCGAAATCCCCATCGGTAACTTGGTCATCAGATTTAGCCTCTTTCCTCCAGTCACGATACGCCTTCCTGGCAAGCTCATAGGCTTTTTCTGCTCCGAGATCTAAGGCGTTTTCACCTTCGGAAGTTAGATACCATATACCCTGTTTCTTGGCCAAGAAACCTGCTTTGATAATGGGATACCGTAAAAATGCAAGACTGGCTGCCAGCGAACGTAACCGGTCTTTTCATAGGTGGCCTTGGCCCGATAACTCGCCGCCATGGTCTTTCAAAACCTGAATAGCCCTAAAAATTAGTTGGCTACCTAGTTCTTTCGAACGCGAGGACCTTCGTTCACCGGGCATTACCAACACAAGCGCACTGTTGCTGAAGCTAAAGAAGCTAAACTAGCATAGTGTTACAAACCCTCGAGGCCACCGTCCTACAAGCGCAAGCCGTATCCATCCATGGCGCAGTCTTCTATGACCTCCTGCTGAAAACGCCCGATGGCCCGCGCAGGCTGCGCTTCCAGGACACTTTCCTGAGTCCAGAACCCAAAATCGGCGATAAACTTCGGTTTGAGTTAGTCCTGGGCAACGTCACCAATGTCGAAAGGCGGGGTTAGCCGTTAATAAAACTTGATATAATCCAGCTCAAATTCCCTAAGTGTGTTCTTTGACCCTATTTGGCCTCAGGCGGCATGTAGAATCCAGCTAAGACGTCTCCCTTCGGCATAAAATGTTGGAGCCAGAGACGGCTAGGAGGACATACACATGCAACTCGAACTGCCGGTTATCCCCCTGCGCAACACGGTAATTCTTCCCCATAACACCTCACCTGTGGAGGTGGGACGCGCCAAGTCTAAACGCGCGGTGGAGGAAGCCATGAGTGCGGACCGGCTGATCTTTTTGGTGACTCAAAAAGATCCCGAGGTCGACGACCCAACGCAGCAGGATCTGTACCCCTGGGGTGTACAGGCGGTAATCAAGCAGGCCATACGCATGCCCGACGGGGCTTTATCGGTAACAGTGGAGGCGCGCGGACGTGTCTACCTGAGCGACTATCTACCGGGTACCTATCTGCGGGCGCGCGGCGAAGTCCACAACGAAGAGCCCATGAAGGACGCCACGCTCGCTCGAGTCCTGGTAGATGAGCTCAAAGATTCGTTTGAGAAGTACGTGGCGAGCCACAAGTCGCTCAGGCTGGACCGATACCAGTTCGACGCCATAAAGGGAACCGCTGACCCGGCGGTGCTGGTAGACACCATAGCCTATTCTGGCACCTGGACCGTGGCGGAAAAACAAGAAGTGCTCGAGACCTTAGACCTCGAGGCCCGCCTCAAAAAGGTGCTCGAATTTCTGACCCGCGACCTGGACCGCTTCGAGATGGACAAGAAGGTCTCGGCGCGCGTCAAAGAACAGATGGACCAGAACCAGCGCGAATACTACCTGCGCGAGCAGATGAAAGCCATCCAGAAAGAGTTGGGCGGGGGCGAGGATGGCATGGGCGACCTCGATGAGCTTCGCAAGAGAATTGACGAAGCGGGCATGCCGCAAGCGGTTAAGGAAAAAGCCCTCAAGGAGCTCACCCGCCTAGAGCGCATGCAGCAAGGCAGTCCCGAGGCCACCGTGGCCCGCACCTACCTGGACTGGCTTTCGGAGGTACCTTGGTCCAAAGCCGATGATGAGGTGCTGGATATTACGGTCACTCGCAGGGTCCTGGACGAGGACCACTACGGCCTCAAAGACGTGAAGGAGCGCATCTTGGAGTACCTGGCGGTGCGCCAGATGACCAAGGGCCTCGAGGTCCGCAACAAAGCGCCAATCCTCTGCTTGGTGGGTCCTCCCGGTGTGGGCAAGACTTCGCTCGGGCGTTCGGTTGCCCGCAGCATGAACCGCAAGTTCTACCGCATCAGCCTGGGCGGCGTTCACGACGAGGCCGAGATCCGCGGCCACCGGCGCACCTACATCGGCGCCCTGCCGGGAAAAATAATCCAGGGCATGAAGCAGGTGGGCGTGGTCAACCCGGTATTCCTGCTGGACGAGATTGACAAAATGTCCGCCGACTGGCGCGGCGACCCGGCTTCCGCCATGCTCGAGGTGCTGGATCCGGAGCAGAACAACACTTTCAACGACCACTACCTGGATGTCCAGTATGACCTCTCCAAGGTCTTCTTCATCACCACCGCCAACAGCTTGCAGAATATCGCACGGCCGCTGCTGGACCGCATGGAAGTGATCGAGATTACCGGTTACACCTCGCTAGAGAAGCAGCAGATCGCTAAACACTTCCTGCTCCCCCGCCAGATCAAAGAATCGGGAATGGAAGGAAAGCTTGAAGTCACCGAAGCTGCCATTGCCCGCGTGGTCAGCGAGTATACCCAAGAGGCCGGCGTGCGCAGCCTCGAGCGCGAACTCGGCAAGTTGGCCCGTAAAGCCGCCAAGCTTTACCTTGAAGAGCCCTGGGAAGGCCTGCGCACGGTGGACGCCCCCGAGGTTCCCTTCTATCTGGGCGTGACCAAATACCGCCCCGACAAAGCAGAGAAAGAGCCCGCCTTGGGCACCGCGCAAGGCTTGGCTTGGACACCAGTGGGCGGCGCGCTCTTGACCATCGAGTCGGCGGCGGTTCCCGGTAGCGGGAAAATAAGTCTCACCGGAAATCTAGGTGAAGTAATGAAAGAATCCGCCCAAGCCGCCCTTACCTATCTGCGCTCACACTTAGACGAGTGGGCCCTGCCGGAAGACTTTCACTCCAAGTTCGACCTCCACGTCCACGTTCCGGAAGGCGCCACCCCCAAGGACGGCCCCTCGGCAGGCATCACCATGGCCACCTCGCTCGCCTCCGCGCTCACCAGACGTCCGGCTAGGATGGACATCGCGATGACCGGCGAGATTACCTTGCGCGGCAAGGTGCTCCCCATCGGCGGCTTGAAAGAGAAGCTGTTGGCCGCTCACCAAGCGGGCATTCACAAGGTAGTGATCCCCAAGGACAACCAGGCCCAGCTACAGGAAGTACCCAAGGAAGTGCTGGAAGGCCTCGAGGTCACCGTAGTGGACGACGTAGGTGATGTTTTGCGCTACTTGCTGCTGCCAGAACCTGTACCGCCGCCTGTAACCAGTGACAACCGCCCCCAGCCCCAGCCCGGCGCTGGCGCCTGAAACCTCGCTTTGATAAAGGGGTGGCCAAATAGGCCGCCCCTTCTCTTATCCCCTGTTCCCCGGGCTGCCCGAACGGCCTGTTGTTTCTGAAGAACAGGCTTCCGGCTCCACTCAAAATTGCGCGCTTCCTTTTCTGAGTCTCGACACCAGCTTTTTCGCGTACAGCGGGGCGTGCAAAAATGCCGACGAACCAAACCCGGTTAGTGCGTATCCTTGCCCGGGCAGTTCCCTCAGATAACCGGCGTCGGCCCGATAACGAACCCCGTTCCAAGTTCCTATAACTTTCGGGCGGCGGCCTACCAGCTTTTCGGTGCCCGCAAGAATTTCCTCGGCTTCAATTCGGGTAGTCTGATGCTCCTGGTAAGTTCTCCACTCCGGCAGATGGGTGCTTCCCATAACGTCGCCGGCGACATAGCCTTTGTGAGACACCGCCTCATCGAACCACTCATCGGTCAGGAGAACGCTACCCGCTGTGAACCGCCCAGTGAGGTTTAAAAGTTGCGTCCCTCTTGCGCCAGCGGCATAGACCAAAGTCTCAAAAACAATGGTTCCGCCGCCGGCCAAGTGGAGAGTCCTGTTGGAAATTTGACATACTTTCGCGTCCACAAACTCGAGGCCTGCCGCCAACCCGCACAAAAGCGGCTTGGTCTCAACCCACAAAGCATCTGGCAAAAATAGTCCGGTTTCCTTCCACTCGTAACGGATCCCTCTGGAACGCAGCTTTTCTTCCCATTTGGAGTATTGTGCTTTTGGCACAGGCCTTAGCAGCCCAAAGCGAAGTCGGACGAACCGAGAATATAGTTCACGCGCGGCCTCGAAAGCCTCCTCGGTCTCTGGCACAACCGTTCCACGCTGTCCACGCACCGGGTTCAAAAGCGCTATAGGAACCCTGCTGGCTTCTCCCAGCGCGTCTGCTACGACAAGGACTTCGTGTCCCGCCTCACGCAAGAAGCGGGCTGCGCTGAGCCCGGCAATTCCTGCTCCCAAAACCACAATGTCGGACTTAGCAGCGGAAATAAGCTGATCCTCCCAGACTCGCTTAGCGCCAGCTCGCTGTAATCCCGAACAGGAGGTAATAAATCTCACCTGCTTCCAACCAGAAGCTTTCTTCGTTGCACGGTGAGAGCTCCTTCGCTTCGCTCAAGACAGTGCCTCTCAGCCCGTGATACCTTACGCCATCACCAACGGAATAGTGGCTGCCGCTTGCGCACCGGCCACCTCCCCAAACATCAAATGCGGTGTCGCCTGTCTAATCACGGCTTGGTATAAACCGGGGCCTACAACTTGAGACGACGGCAAAAGAACCGGATGGTTACCCCGGTCATGTCCTTCGGCGTAGCCGTTTTCCTTGGCCACACCACGCACTAAAACTTCAACTGTTTTCCCTACCCAGTTCTGGTTTTTCCGGTAACTCCACTCTTTCTGCTTTTCGATCAAGCGTTGTAGCCGCTCGACCTTAAGTTCACGCGGCAAGTCTTCAAAATGTTTGTAGCTGGGTGTTCCCGGCCTTGCGGAGTAGATAAACATATAAGCCTGGTCGTAGCCCACCTCATCGTAGAGCGAGAGCGTTTGCTCAAAGTCCTCTTCAGTTTCACCAGGAAAACCAACAATGATATCTGTGGAAAGAACAATATCCGGAATGCCCTGGCGGATAGCCTTAATGCGGTCTAAGTACCAGTCGCGCTTGTACTCGCGTGCCATGCGCTTAAGCACCCGGTCGGAACCGGACTGTACCGGTAGGTGGATATACTCGCAGACCTGGGGGGTCTCGGCCATAGCGGCCACAAGGTCATCTGAAAAATTCATGGGGTGGCTGGTGGTGAATTTCACACGGGGAATCCCGACTTTCCCCACCATCCGCAACAATTCCGCGAACGATGGATAGCCAGGCTGGTCTTTGCCATAAGAGTTAACGTTTTGGCCAAGGAGCATTACCTCAACCACTCCCGCGGCCTTCATGGCTTCAATCTCACGAAGGATCAAGTCTGGCGGGCGCGATACCTCCGGCCCGCGCGTGGTGGGCACGATGCAATAAGTGCAATGATGGTTACAGCCACGAGAAATTGAAACGAAGGCGGAGAGCTGGCCTCTAGGTGCAGGCGGAACGTGGCTGGTAAGCCGGTCTTTGAATGTAAGGTCCCAAAACTTTGATCTGGATTCGATCGCTTTGCCAATCTCGGTGATGGCACCAGGCCCAAGCAGAACATCTACCTGAAACTTACGGGCAATCTGCTGGCCTTCTTCGAGTTGGGCCAGGCAGCCCATCATCCCTATGAGCAGGTTTCGTTTTTGTTTTTCCTGCCGAAGTTCACCCAGAACGCTGCGAACCTTTTCGACGGGTTTGCCACGAACAGCGCAGGTATTAAGCAGGACAAACTCCGCTTCATCAGGTGAATCCACAAATTGGGCGCCGATGCTGGCGAGCTCGCTTCTGACCAGATGGGTGTCGTACTCGTTCATCTGACACCCGTAAGTAATGATGTGGGTTCGCATTTTTCCTCCAGGCTGGCTGGGGGAATCCCAGGGCCGTCCTTACAGACTAAAACAAGCAAGGCAATTCTTGAAGCCCTGCCAGCTCTTCCTAAAAAACCGACGCGCAGCCGTCTTTCTGGGACATCTTGTCAACAACAAAACGACGTCTTCCTCACCCCTTTACCTCTTGCATCAAGCTTACCAATCAAAAGCCCCACCGTATCGTTTGGCTTACGCCGTATAATGCGCCTGCGAAGGAACTTCTGGTTCTTTCCCTCACTCGCAAAAAACCTTCGCTCCCTACGATAATGTAATTCAGAAATGTAATTCAGACCGATGGCAGCCACCATTACCCCATCAATAGCGGCACCACCATCCGCTATCATGACCTCGCCTAAATCCGATTCCAGGGCCAAAACACCAAGCCGCTCCTGAGCATCTTCCGCGCTAAGCCGCTCACTTTTCCTCTGGAAATCACAATGCTCGAACGACACCTTTGGGCAGCCATGCCTTCATACCGCTCGCTGACAAACCGTTCCTTGTTACCGACTCCGCCGAAAAACCGGATGCGACGACTGCTAAAGCTTTCGTCGCCAACGGCGCCCAAGGCGTGAACTACCATGCAGGTATCTGGCACCATCCCGTTATCACACTCAAAACGATCACCGACTTTCTGGTAATCGACCGTACTGGCGACGAACCAAACTGCGACAAGTTTTTCTTGCCAGAGCCCTTGGTCATTTCCTCCCCTCCAAAATAGCCATAGACGGGCTTGGCTTGACGTTCTCGGCACCTAGACCATATACTTTCTTGCTAGTGAAGCACCTTTTTACCAAGCTACAGCTATCTGCTCTCTCCCCGAGGGCATAAGTAGCTTTTGCAAAATGCCCCGGGGACATCCCCGGGGTTTTACGTTTGCAGGAGGAGAAATGGGAAAAAGCCTTTTTGAAAAAGTCTGGGAAAGCCACTCTGTGAGAACATTGGACAACGGCCAGACCCAGCTATTCATTGACACGCATTTGATTCACGAAGTCACCAGCCCGCAGGCGTTTGGAATGATTCGCGACCTCGGTCTAAAAGTCCGTTTTCCCGGCAGAACTTTCGCCACCGTTGATCACATTGTTCCCACTGATAACCAGACGGAGCCATTCGCCGATCCCCAAGCCGCCGAGATGATCAAAAAGTTACGCGAGAACTGTAAAGAGTTCGGCATAACACTGTTTGACATCTCCAGCGGAATGCAGGGCATTGTCCACGTGGTCGGGCCAGAAGAAGGCATTACCCAGCCTGGTATGACTATCGCCTGCGGCGATTCTCATACCTCCACCCACGGCGCATTCGGAGCCATAGCCTTCGGCATCGGGACTACCCAGGTGCGCGACGTGCTTGCGACTCAGACCATGGCGGTTTCTCCCTTGAAAGTCCGGCGAATCAATGTGGAGGGGAGGCTGCGTCCAGGAGTTTACGCAAAGGATGTGATTCTCCACATCATCAAAACCCTTGGCGTGAAAGGTGGTATTGGCTACGCCTACGAGTACGGCGGAAGCGTGTTCGATAATTTCAGCATGGAAGAACGCATGACTGTGTGCAATATGTCCATCGAAGGCGGCGCACGCATCGGCTATGTAAACCCCGATCAAACCACCTTCGAATATCTAAAGGGCCGCCCCTACGCACCCATGGGAAACGACTGGGATAAAGCAGTAAAGCGGTGGCAAGCTTTTGCTTCCGATACCGATGCCAAGTACGACGACGTTGTGAATATCAAGGCGGGGGATATTGCACCGACCGTGACCTGGGGCATCAACCCCGGACAGAGTCTGGCGATAAACGAGCGCGTACCCGACCCCGCACACCTACCCGAGGAAGAGCGTGCGGGCACGGAAGAAGCGCTTCTACACATGAAACTGACGCCCGGACAATTCATCAAGGGCGTGCCCATAAATGTCGCGTTCATTGGTAGCTGCACCAACGGCCGCATCTCCGATTTCCGCGAGGCGGCAAAGTACCTGAAAGGCCACAAAGTAGCGCCTGGAATTCGTGCCATTGCCGTGCCAGGATCGCAGATAGTGGCCAAGCAGTGTGAAGCAGAAGGCATTGATAAAGTTTTCCGCGATGCTGGCTTCGAGTGGCGTGGAGCGGGGTGCAGCATGTGCCTGGCCATGAACCCAGACAAGCTGATTGGAGACGAGCTTTCCGCTTCCAGCTCCAACCGCAACTTTAAAGGCCGCCAGGGCTCGGCCACAGGCCGCACTGTGCTGATGAGCCCGGTGATGGTTGCTGCTGCAGCGGTGACTGGGAAGATTAGTGATGCTCGAGAAGTGTTTGGTCTAGGCGAGTTGGCAACCGCATAGTTCCCTCTCTCCCCGGGGGGCAGCCGTAAGACAGGGGGATTTTCAAGGGGAGTTCGATGGCACTCAACTTTACCAAACAGGCAATCCAGCATGAAACCCAATCTTCTCTGCAACAACACGGACCCAACCCCGTCATCCCCGGGGGAAACTAAGGGAATCTTTCACCGATCAGGGCGCCTACGCTTGTTTGCTGATCCGGTGATAGATTCTTTGCTACGCGCATAATGGCAACGAGCTTTCCGAGGAGAAGCAATGGCACCGAAACAAATAAGCAAGCCAAAGGAACTGCGGTCCACGTCCACATCAACGATGCCAACCAACTCCTTTCATTCCCAGGCGCTCAGCGGCAAGCTGGTATGCATTTAGCCAAGGAATCTCTCGTTGTATAAGTGGAGGCCCAATGATCCCCGAAATGAATATGCTCGCGCTCTTTATTCCCGCTTCAATAGCCCTGCTGCTGGTTCCTGGCCCGGTGGTCCTCTATATTGTGGCGCGGAGCCTGCATCAAGGCAGGCCAGCAGGCTTGGTTTCTGCGGCGGCAGGCGCCACTGGAAATATGGTCCACGCCTTAGCAGCAGCCTTGGGCTTGTCAGCCCTTCTGGCTTCGTCAGCATTGGCTTTCTTGGCGGTGAAGTATCTCGGGGCAGCTTACTTGATCTACCTCGGCATCCGAACCCTTTTGTCTAAGAATGAAATCCGGATGGAAAGGCCCAGGGTGATCAAGCTTTCCCGCATCTTCTCTCAGGGTGTAGCGATCAGCATACTCAACCCCAAAACCGCCCTCTTCTTCCTGGCTTTCCTGCCCCAGTTTGTAAACCCCAGCCACGGTTCAGCTAGCCTACAGCTTCTTTTCCTGGGACTGCTCTTTGTGGTGATGGGACTCTTTACCGACAGCAGCTACGCTCTACTGGCAGGCGGTCTGGGACAACGTCTTGCCCGAAATACCTCTTTCTTGCGTAGTAAGCGCTACTTTAGCGGCGGAGTCTATATAGCCCTGGGCGTGACTGCCGCTATTACCGGAGAAAGGAAGTAACCACATGGCCCTGGAGCGCCAAAAAAGCCTTACTCCACGTCCCTGGCAACGGCATAACCCAAGTTCTATCGTTGCGAGACGGAGGCGCTCAACCCGAAGAGCTTGTTGTGGTTTGGAGTCTCTTACTGAAACCTACCAGCTACCTCGTTTTCTTGCACGGTGAAAGATACTTGACTACGCTCAAAAAAGGAGAGCAAGCATGGCCCTGGAACAAATCAAACAAGTCAAAGGTACTGCAGTTCACATCCCTGGCAACGACATCGACACCGACCGCATCACCCCAGCCCGCTACTTGAAGGCCGTCACCTTTGACGAGCTGGCCGGCGCCCTTTTTGCCGACGAGCGTTTTAGCCAAGACGGCAAAGAGAAAGACCACCCACTGAACAACCCTCGTTTCAAAGGAGCCAACATCATGCTGGTGGGCTCAAATTTCGGCTGCGGTTCATCACGCGAGCACTCACCCCAGGCTATTTACCGCGCCGGCTTCCGGGCAATTATTGGAGAAAGCTTTGCTGAGATTTTCTTTGGAAACTCTACCACGCTTTCGATGCCCTGTGTAACAGCGAGCAAGAATGACATCGAAGCTCTGGCTAAAGCGGTTGAGGACAATCCAAAGCTGGATGTGACTGTAGATGTCGAAAAACTCGAAGTACACTATGGAGACAAAAGCTTCAAAGTCAAGTTGCCGGAGTCTGCACGAAAAGGGCTAATTTCGGGCCACTGGGATCCCATTGCGGGCTTGATGGAGGCCGGACAACTACTCGATGAATTCGACGAAAAGCTGCCTAAAGCAACCAAGGGGGCCGCACAATGAGTTTTCTTCGGTGCAGTATTACCTTTCCGGTCTCTGTCCATCCCCCCCACAAAGCAGAGAAGACAAAGGGAGATCCTATCCGGGAGGCAGGCCGTGCCTAAAATTGCGCTTCTTCCCGGTGACGGTATTGGCCCCGAGGTCACGAATGCAGCCGCTGAAGTTCTGAAAGCTGCTGACAAAGCCTTTGATCTTAAGCTAGAGTTCGAGACTTTCAATTTTGGTGGTAACGCGATTGATGCTTTTGGAGAGCCGTTTCCCGAGCCGACCCGGAAAGGTTGCTTAGCTGCGGATGCCATTTTGCTCGGAGCAATTGGGGGACCAAAGTGGGACAACGTACCCAGAGAAATTCGCGCTGAAACCGGGCTTTTGGCGCTGCGCAAAGCCCACGATCTTTTCGCAAATCTACGGCCTGCCAAAGTCTTACCAGGATTAGAGCACCTTTCCCCTCTAAAGCCGGAGGTTGCCAAGGGCGTTGATGTGCTGATTATTCGGGAGCTTACTGGTGGGATTTACTTCGGCCAACCACGCGGGTTAAATGATTCTGAGGGCTGGAATACCGAGCGCTACTCCAAGCAAGAAGTTGAACGTGTCGCAAAGGTAGCATTCGAGTCTGCCAGGAAACGACGCGGCCAAGTTTGCAGCGTGGACAAAGCCAACGTGCTAGAAGTGGGAGAGTTCTGGCGCAAAGTGATAACCGAGGTCCACAAGAACTACGCAGATGTTGCGCTCGAGCACCAGTACGTGGATGCCATGGCCATGCACTTGGTTACCAAGCCAGCCAGGTTTGATGTGGTGGTAACTGGTAATATCTTCGGAGATATACTCTCGGATTTGGCATCGGTTCTTCCTGGTTCCTTAGGGCTTCTACCCTCCGCCAGCCTGGGAGAAAAAACCCCTCTCTTTGAACCTGTCCACGGTAGCGCACCCGACATTGCAGGTAAAGGAACCGCGAACCCCACGGCGGCAATCCTTTCCGCGGCCATGCTGCTTACCCACGCGCTGAATAGGCCGGATATTGCAACCCTGGTTGAAGACGCGGTTGCTCGCGTACTCGCCACCAACCCAACGCCGGATCTTGGCGGCAAAGCGAATACTCAATCTTTTACCCAGCAAGTCATCGAAACCCTTCGAGTAAAAGCATGAATCTTCGCGGAAGAACATTTATCCTTACCGGCGCCAGCCGTGGAATTGGCCGTCAACTGGCAAATGACCTGGCCAAAGAAGGGGCCAGCTTGGTCCTTTCTGCGAGAACTGAGGTTTTGCTCAAACAAGTTGAGCAAGAGGTCAGGGCGCGCGGTGTTCAAGCTGTTGGCGTTGTCGGCAATGCCGCCGAAGACGAAACTGTTCAAAAGCTGGTTAAAGCAGCAAAAGTCATCGGTAACTTTGTTGGCTTCATTCATAACGCGGGGGTGCTCAACCCCGGGCCCTTGATGTACGAAATTGGTGAAGGAGAGTTCAGGGAGGTTCTCGAGGCCAACCTTCTCGCCGGATATCAGCTCGCTCGCTACGCCTATCCGGATTTGAAAAGGCAAGGGGAAGCAGTAGCGGTTTTCATCGGCTCGGGCCTGGCTGAGCGCAACCAAACCGGCGTGGGCGCTTACTGCGTCGCCAAAGCGGCCGAGGAGATGCTGGCCAGGCAACTAGCAGCAGAAACTCCGGAAATCACCTGTGTCATATACCGTCCTGGCGCAGTGGAAACCCGCATGCAGGAGCAAGCCCGCGAGGCCCAAGGTGGCGGTAGCAAAGAGTTGCGCAAGGTATTCCGCGGGATGAGAGAGCAGGGTGAGGTCGTGCCGGCCGAGCAGGCTTCTCGCGCACTGGTCAAGCTGCTAAAGGGCGATACCCGGAAGTTTCACGGCAAAACTATCCACCGCCGTGACCTCGAGGCATAATGGTCTTTATTCACGAGGTGACTATGCGCTCAGACCGTATCAAACAAGGCCCCCAACAGGCCCCCGCCCGTTCCATGTTGCGCGCGGTGGGTGTAACCGATGACGACTTCAAAATTCCCTGGGTTGGAATTGTAAACACCTGGACCGAGGGCATGCCCTGCAACTTCCATTTGCGCGACCTGGCCGCAGACCTGAAAGAAGGCGCTAAACAAGCAGGCCTGCACTCTTTTGAGTTTGGAGCACCCGCCATTTCCGATGGAATCTCAATGGGCACACCCGGAATGCGCTCATCCTTGATAAGCCGTGAGGTGATTGCGGACTGTGTGGAGCTTGTTGCGCAAGGCTACATGTACGACGGCATGGTTGCGCTAGTCGCATGCGACAAAACAAATCCTGGCGGTGCAATGGGTGTTATCCGGTCTGGTGTTCCCGGACTTGTTCTCTACGGTGGCTCGATTGCTCCCGGCAAACTAGCTGGAAAAAAACTCACGGTTGTCTCGGTATTTGAAGCAGTAGGACAACACGCTGCGGGCAAGATTTCCGATGAACAGCTTGCCGAGGTTGAAAAGGCCGCTATTCCCGGTCCCGGCGCCTGTGGCGGCCAGTACACCGCTAACACCATGAGCATGGTTTTGGAAGTGCTGGGCCTCTCCCCCGTTGGCTACAACTCCATACCCGCAACAGTGACGGACAAAAAAACAGCAGGGCGCAAAGCCATGAAAATTCTGGCCGAGGCCATCAAGAACAACTGGAAGCCCGCGGACTTTCTTACCCGCCAATCTTTCTTGAATGCCATTGCCGCAGTAGCAGCCACTGGCGGATCTACCAATGCCGTCTTGCATCTCATGGCTATTGCGCGGGAGGCAGGAACCAAGCTGGAGCTAGACGACTTTGACCAAGTCTCCCGCAAGACCGCAGTCATTGCCGACATGCGCCCATGGGGAACCTACACCGCTTGGGAACTCTGGGAAGCCGGTGGCATTCCGCTTATCATCCGCCGCTTGATTGAAGGCGAAATGATCGACGGAAACCAGAAGACCGTCACAGGGAAGACCCTCTGGGAAGAGACCAAAGACGCCAGCGAAACACCCGGGCAGCCGATTGTGGTTCCTAAGGAAAAAGCTTTCAAAGACGAAGGCGGTCTGCGGGTGCTTTATGGCTCGCTGGCCCCGGAAGGATCAGTATTAAAACTAGTGGGAACCGAGCGCAGACAATTCAAAGGCCCGGCAAGAGTATTTAACGGCGAGGAAGCGGCCATGAAAGCTGTGCTGGAAAGACAGATCAAGCCGGGTGACGTGCTTGTGATCTGCTATGAAGGACCAAAAGGCGCGCCTGGAATGCCGGAAATGCTTTCGATCACCTCCGCACTTGTGGGCGAAGGCCTTGGGCCTGAGGTGGCACTGGTGACGGACGGGCGGTTTTCCGGCGGAACACGCGGGTTGATGGTTGGCCACGTTGCTCCGGAAGCAATGGTTGGTGGGCCAATCGCACTGGTAAAAGAAGGGGACATCATTGCCATCGACTGCGACAAGGGCACGCTCGAACTGGAAGTTCCTGCCGATGTTCTCGCCAGACGCAAAGCGGCCTGGAAAGCTCCAGAGCCCCACTACAAAACCGGTGTGTTCGCCCGCTACGCCGCCCTGGTTTCTTCTGCAAAGTACGGCGCAGTACTAAATCTGCCTGGAGAGTGACGTATGACATCGGCTGAACTTCAGCGGCTCGTGAAGGGCCATGACTGGCTCTGGCAACAATGGTGGCCGGCTCTGCTCGAGCTTTCTGGCGAACAAGCGAGAAAGGAAGTGGGCGGCAGCTTCCCAAACATCTACACAACAACACTTCATATGGTAGGAGCCGAATGGGCCTGGCAAGAGCGGCTCGAGGGAAATTCACCCAAGGCACTTCCGGGTTCCGAGTGGGCCAAGGACATGCGGGCTTTAAAGGAACGTTGGGATGAGGTGGCAGCCAGAAGATCAAAGTATCTAGAAACAGCCGATGCATCTGCACGAAAACCCTATCGGATGATTAACGACACACCCGCAGAAAACACCGTTGCCGAAATTCATCTGCACGTCATCAGCCACGCGCATTTCCACCGGGGCCAGTCAGCCTCGCAGTTCCGGCTGCTGGGCCTGAAACCGCCAAGCGCTCACTACATTGGGTTTTTCAGGCTCTAGTTTTTTTCTTGAGCTAGATAAAACTTCGTGTTGTTTTTCGAGCATTGTTACGCAGCCAACTCCACCAGGCAACGGCCTGCTTCTGCCGGTGTGCCTGCGCAACAAACGTTTCAAGGGACATTGACCCCCTTCCTCCAGGCCATTAGAGGTCCTGGGTATGCCGGGGTGACGAGGACTCAGGCGGCGCATACGGCGCTGAAGATCGCCATGCAGCCTAATTTAGTCGAGTTTCCTCTGTCCAATACAGGACTATCTGGCAATTATGACAACACGGGGATTTTATATTTAATTCCTTTTCTTCGTCCCTGCCCATCAACAGAATCACCCGCCTTCCAAGTGGTAAGCCGGGTTATTGATGGCTATGCGTTAGTCCAAGGATGGCCGTGGCGGCGGGTCTACTTAAGGAAATCCAGCGCAGTCCGCGCCAAAAGTTCGGTAGCCAGCGGCAAAGTTCTTTCGTCGTCAAAGTCGAAGCCTGGATGGTGGTGGGGTTTATCACGGCCCGTTGAAGCATCGGCGGATCCCACCCAGAAGTAAACCCCGGGCACGCGGTTAAGGAACTCCGCCATATCGTCGCCGCCCATAACGGGAGGGGTCTCGATCAGTTTGTCACCCACAAGTTCACGCGCGATTCCGCGAAAGCGCTCGGTCAGCGGAGCATCATTGACCACCGCAGGTGATCCGGGCCTCCAGGAAATTTCCGCACTAGCTCCCATGGCGGCGGCAATTCCCGAGGCCAAGTTATAAATACGCCTCATCAGGTGTTCGCGCAGGGTCGGGTCGAAGGTACGAAGGGTCCCTTTGAGTTCGGCCACCTCGGGGATGATGTTGTGCGCGCCGTCTCCCGCGGTCACGGTAGCGATGGTCACCACGGAGGTTCCCACTGGATCGGTCTCGCGGCTCACCAGGGTCTGGAGCGCCACAATAATGTGTGAGGCGATAACTACCGTATCCACCGCTAAGTGCGGAGAAGCGGCGTGCCCGCCTTTGCCGTGAAGGGTGAGCGTGAAGGCATCGGCAGCAGCCATTGAAGGGCCAGGGCGCACACCAACCGTGCCGACAGGCAGCTGGTTGAAAAGGTGCAGGCCAACTACCCTGTCCACCCCCTCGAGTACGCCCGCTTCCACCATGGGCTTGGCACCTTGCACAATTTCCTCGGCGGGTTGAAAAACAAAGCGCACCTCCCCCGCAATCTGGTCACGCATTTGCGAAAACAAGGTGGCAACATGGGCCGCGATAGTAGCGTGGCCGTCGTGGCCGCAGGCGTGCATCACCCCAGGCGCCACCGAGGCGTAGGCGGCTCCAGTGGTTTCGGTAATGGGCAGGGCGTCGATGTCGGCGCGCACCATAACCGTCTTGCCGGGTTTGCCGCCTTTGAGCCTAGCCATCAAGCCGGTTTCAGCGATGTTCCGGGTGACCTCGAGGCCTATCTTCTCTAAGTGGTCCGCTAGCTTGGCAGAGGTCCGGCGTTCCTGAAAAGCCAACTCCGGATGCCGATGAAAATCCCGTCGCATTTCCAACATGCTGGGGAGCAAAGCCTGGACCCGATCCTTTAGGTCAAACGCTACAGTACCCATGCCTAATAGCATATCCCTCACAACAAACAAAAAGCCTCCCAGCCGGTGGAAGGCATGCCCGCAAAACAAGCTCTATTTTTCCTCAAACCAGTTGGTCTCGTATCCGCTGGTCTTGGGAATCACGCACAAGAACTCCACCGGCTCGCTGCCCTCGTTTTTGTACCAGTGCGAGGTGTCGGCAGGGATAAAGACCGCCTGGCCAGCGGAGATTTCCTTCACCTCGTCACCGATGCAGACCTTCATGCTGCCCGAGAGAACGAACTGCTCGTGTTCGATGGTGGGGTGTTTGTGCTTGGGGATGCTCCCCCCCGGCATGATGGTGAACTTACGGGTAATGAAGTGGGGAACACCGTCTTCGGGGCCGATGAGAACTTGGATAAAAGCTTTGTTTCCCCGGTCTACCGGCCGGAGCTCTACCGCTGAGGAAGGACGGACAACTGCTTTCACAAGAACATTGTACCCGAATCCGCCGCCCTGGAGTTCTCAGAATCCAGGAATTAATGCTAAAGTCAAGGCAAAGGGCTCCAGTCTAAAGTCAGTTACAATAAGTCAAAGATTGTAGGAGGAACCCATGCCTGCCGCCTGGTTCAACCACTACGACAAGGACGTACCCCATACTATTGAGTACCCAGAGGCGCCCCTGTGGACGCTGCTGGAGTCTGCCGCTAAGCGGTATCCGAATCAGATAGCGCTTGACTTCATGGGCTATACCCTGCGCTACCTGGATCTCTGGAAAGCTTCCCGCAAGTTTGCCCAAGGCCTGGTGGGGCTTGGGGTAAAGCCCGGAGACCGGGTCGCCATCATGCTTCCCAATACCCCGCAGTTCGTAATCGCGTTTTACGGAACACTTATTGCGGGCGGAATTGTGGTGAATGTAAACCCGCTTTACACTCCGCGCGAACTCAAACACCAGTTGGTGGACTCGGGCTCGGAGACGCTGGTGATTTTGAACTTAATCTGGCCCCGGTACCAGGAGATCGCATCCGAGGTCCCGGTCAAGCGGGTCATCACCACCGGGATCCAAGACTGCCTGCCCTTCCCGAAAAACCTGCTCTACCCCATCAAAGCAAGGCGTGAGGGCCGCTGGGTAAACCTTCCAAACGATCCGAGGCGATCCGCCTTCAAAGCGCTGTTGCAAAGAAGCGCGCAGCTAGAAACCCCGCACGCCGCCAAGCCGGATGACGTGGCTTTGCTCCAGTACACCGGTGGCACCACTGGTCTTTCCAAAGGCGCCATGCTGACCCACCGAAACCTGATGGCGAACACTTTTCAGAGTGTGGCCTGGTTTCCGGGGGCCAAGGACCTCGAGGGCAAAGGGGTGATGCTGGGCGCGATCCCCTTCTTCCATGTATACGGTATGACCGTGAGCATGAATTACGCCATTGCGCTCGGGTACAAAAACGTCCTGCTTCCGAGACCGGAGGTTGAACCTAGCATTAAAGCCATTGAAAAGCACCACGTCACCCACTTCCCTGGAGTGCCCACTATGTATGTGGGGTTTAACAACTTCCCAGGCATCCAGAACCGCAAGGTAGGCTCAGTCAAGGTCTGCATCTCGGGTGCAGCCGCGCTACCGGTGGAAGTCGCCACTCGCTTTGAAGAGCTCACCGGCGGAAAGTTGGTGGAAGGATACGGCCTTACCGAGGCCTCGCCAAGTACCCACTGCTCACCGATCATGGGCCTTCGCAAGAAGGGAAGTATCGGCCTTCCTATGCCTGGAGTGGATGCTAAGATCCTGGGACTGGACATGCAAGAGCTTCCTGTGGGAGAAATTGGAGAACTAGCGGTGCGCGGTCCGAATGTAATGAAAGGCTACTGGAATAAGCCCGAGGAGACTGCCAAAACCCTGATGGTCGACTGGTTGCTCACTGGGGATCTGGCCCGTATGGACCAGGACGGTTATTTCTACATTGTGGACCGCAAGAAGGACATGATCATTGCAAGCGGTTACAATGTCTACCCGCGCGAAGTAGAAGAGGTGCTCTATACCCATCCCGCCGTGCAGGAAGCCGCCGTGGTGGGAGTGCCCGACCCCTACCGCGGCGAGACCGTCGCGGCCTTTATCGTGCTCAATCCGGAGTTCAAGGGCAAGGTTCAGCAGGAGGAGATCGAGCAACACTGCCGCAAAGACCTGGCCGCCTACAAGGTTCCGCACATCATCGAGTTCCGGGACGAGCTGCCCAAGAGCGCGGTAGGCAAGATTCTTAGGCGAGAGCTTAAGGAGATAGCAGCAAAAGAACGCTAAGCGGCTAGGATGAGTTGGCTGTAGTGTAGGGCCGAAGTTCGATGGCAGCTCTAGACACTACAGCTCAAACGGCCCTTAAACATGGATTTTTCACATATCTCTAGCGCATAAACGAGGAATGTTCTAATCAAAGATTGGTTTTACGTTGTTATTCTAGACCTAAGGAGTGAATTGTGGTCAGGAAGTATTCGGGTGGGCGGCTCTGCCGGAGCACTTCGAGGCTATGGTCGCCAGCCTAGTGGTGTGCAGATCGGTCACCCTGGTAGTTGATGCACCTTTTGGTCACAGGCTGCCCGGCCTTGGGCTGCTGCCCAGACCTATACTGGTTGTGACCGGCAACCACTGTCCTTACCATCTCTTGGATTTACTGGAGTTTGCACCCGAGGGCTTAGCGGCGCAGGCCGTCTGGCTCAGTAAAGTTCGCTCAGCGGTCACAAGGGTGGCTTTAGGGGAAAACTTCTACCACGGCCCCATTTGGAGGAGCACAGGTGCTGCTTGTCTTCAGCTGAACGCAAGGTATTGCGGCTGTTGAGCTTTGGTTAAACTTGGATGAAATCGCCGAGCGGCTTCTGGTAGTGACTAAAACCATGCAGAACCACGTCGCGAAACTAAAGTTCAAGCTGGAGTTTAGCAGCGCCACAGGGTTAGCCTTTACTACCGAGGCATGGACCCCCGCCTTGTGCAGAGGGAGAATATCCCGCTCTAACCGGGAGTTTTTCCCTTGCAAAAAACGATAAGCCGACTTACGTTAAATCCATGCTCCGTTGGGCGGCATGGGTAGTAGCAGCGCTGGGCCTTGGTTGGGCGCAGGTGGTTCCCTATGGTTATAACCTGGAGCGCGGAACACGGGTGGCCATTTTTGTGAAGTCCGGTTGCAAGCCGTGCCTTCGGTTGGCGGCACAGTTTAAGGAGCTATCTGTTCTCAAAAAAACTTCCATTACCTTCATTGCAGAGCAATCTCTACCCAATTACCAGCCTTTAATAGTAGATAGCGATAAATTTCTTCAACAAACCCTGCGCGTCGATAGATTTCCATTAGTGATTGTTTTCAGGGAAGGGCTAGAGATTATGCGGATCGTAAAAACTTCGGCGCTATCTATTTCGACTGTGGCTGAACAGGTGAGAAACGGCAGCTTTAAGAGCAAGTATAGTTTCAAAATTAGCGCGGGCGCGCGTATTGTGGGGACTTTCGCAAATTACACCGGACTAGTGGTGTTCTGGAAGCAAGGATGCCCATGGTGCGAGAAAGAACGAGATACCTTCGAGGCAATGTGCAGGTCTGGGCTTACCAAAATCACCATCGTTGGTGTAAACACCAGAAAGTGGCCTAAAGCCTGCCCAGGACGCTATGACCCTCAAGTGTATTCCGATTGGGGCATACCAGGTGCGCCTACGAGCGTGTTGCTCAGGAAAGGGAGGGTGATATGGGTTGATCTTGGCTATCGAGAAGAATTCAAGCGGCTTGTCAGCCTTGCGCTGAAGAAGTAAGGAGGAGCGCATATGAGACGTAAACTGATGGTGTTTGTGGCAATGCTGGCTTTGGCAAGCTTGGCGTTTGCAACGTGTACCGGCTACGGTCGGTGGTGGGTACTGGTGGCCTCTGAGTTTGCTTTCTGCTCAGTTTGCTCTACGCCGCCCGATACACTACAAACCTGTACCAATTGTACGTATGAGTTTCAAAGTGGTGGTGTCCTTCCAAACCAAGACGGTACACAGGTAACCGTCCTTCAGTGCGGCAGTTGTGAACTCTACTGTTAGGCTGACCCACATGATTCGGCTTTGGATCACTGTACTCTCGGCGCTTCTACCGGCTGTAACGGCTTCGGGCATCAATGTCAGTCAGGTACCCCTGGGGCTGCTTGCGCCAGGGGTCAGCCTGCCTTCGATGCAGCTGCTCACGGATAAGGGTCAACCTTTCTCCCTACCAATATCCGGACGCTACTTGCTTTGGCTAATCAGCAGCGAGCTGATTCAGCATAGATTTGCCTATCCTGAGGTCAATAAGCAGTTGCCGTCTTTTACCCAACAACTTCAACCCTTTACCCAATTGGGGCGAGGTTACGCCGTAGTGTTCCCCAATTTTGGAGGGCCGGTTGATCCAAGCTCGAGGCTGGAATTCGCCAAACTTTTCCCTTACACCACCCTTTTCGAACAAGGTGAGATACGCCAGCTTACCGCAGTACACTATCCTGACAGTGCCGGCCCTGAGGGAGCATTCACAGATGTAGCGGGTTTGTACTTCATTGAGAGCGGCAAGATCGTAGCACGCTATCCTTTCAGGGGCTTTGGCGAGTGGAGTCGTAAAGGTGTGGAGTCACTCATTGTGATGAGTGCCCGCGGTTTCCTGGCTGGAAGAGGTGTTGGGGTAATGCCCGCCCCACTGCGTGTGATCGGAAGCCGTATCCCCGATGGTGTGCACATCCCCGGACATCCCTCATTGATTTTGCGCTTGTCAGGCTTTGAGGATCAAGCCACAAAGCCCGTGGAGATCAAACCTAATTCAATACCTGAAGCGGGTGCCTTTGGTAAACAACTTCTGGAAGCCCTCACCCCGCTGCTCAAAAAAGTAGGCGTACAGGGCATAGGCCTGATTGATAATCCAGAGATCGCGAACCGGGCCGGTGCTGTTCTATCCAGGCTCAAACAGCGTTTCCCCTATTGGAAGTTTGTGTACCTCTCGAGTCCAGAGTTGCGCTTGCGTTGGCTTGAAACCCCTAATGCCTGGGTGATAGATCGCGGCGGCAGGGTATTACTCCCGCTTTCTCTTAGTATTGCAGAAGCAGATCGGCAGATGGATCTTCTGGAAACTGCACTTAACAAGGCTAAGGGCAAATGAGACAATTTTCCTGGGTACGACAGCTAAGTGCCGTCCTGTCCCTGGCAATTGTAGCAGCAACACTCGGTGTGACCGCGGGCCTATCCGAACAGTCCTCCAGAACCCTGCGAAAACTTACTGAATCCGTTGGGCACGAAACCTGGCTGATTCGTCTCCCAGAGCGCGGGGGTACCATAGAACCGTTGCCCAAGAGCGTCCTCGACGGAGGACTAAGGCAGACCATACCCGAGATCGCATCTGTAGCCCTTGCAACTCGTGCAGTTCGTTCAGCCATGAAGTTCGGGTATCTTACCGCCGGGGTTAGCTCAGAGTTCTACCAAATCCGCCGATACGAATTAGCTGCCGGTAACTATCCAAGAGCGCCTGACGAGGCGGTAGCGGGGTATGATCTAAAGCACCTCATGCTTCAAAACGTTCAGGCATTTGGCCGGAACGTCACGGTGGTGGGATATCTAGCCTCAGTGGCTGGGCGAGGCGGGCCTGATTGGGCGGCGGATTTTACACTATATGTTCCGCTTGAAAGCGCGCCCGTCCCTCCTACCGAGCTTTTCATTCAAGCGAAGCCCAGTCAGGCGACGCCGATTGCGGATCAGCTTCGGAGCTGGCTACTCCAAAACGGTCTCAAGAGCTATGAAGTGCTGCCTTTGATCAGCCTGTATGGCCTCCAATTAAGACAGCAAGTAGCACGCCTGCTCTCCGGCGCCTTGGGTTTTGGGGTGTTGGCTGTGCTCTTAGCTGCTATAGCCAATTTACTTGCCTTCTTCGCCGTTAGGGTTCTCGAGCGCATGCGCATGATCGGCATCCGCCGGGCCACGGGTGCCACAATCCAGCAGGTAGTTTTTGAAGAGATAGCCGATAGTCTGCCGTGGGCAATACTTGGGCTAGTAACCGGGCTACCCGCAGCCAGCTTGGCCGCATGGTGGCTGGAAAAGACCATTGGTGTTAATGCTTATCCTGGCGCGCTTGCCACTTTGATAGTCTTCTGCACCCTGACTTTGTTGGTGTCTCTTACCTCCGGACTGGTTTCACTACGGACAGCCTTGCAACAGCCGGCTTACGTCATTAAATCCATGATTTCCAGTATCGCTACACAGCGCGCCTGGCTCATCGGCGCGGGGATAGCCCTTGGGGCCGCAGGCTTCGTTCTTCAAGTCTCCACCGCAGAGTCGGCGGAGCGGGAGACGTCAAGGCTAATTGGAACTTTCCAAGACAGGCTGGGCATCTTCTCGTCGTTTCGTTTCTCTAACCGTGCTCAGTTTCTTGACCCTCGAGGTACTCCACAGCTAACTCTAAGCGACTATCTTGCTTTGCAAAGCGCTGCGCCTGCTAAGCGTTTGCACGCCATGGGATTTGTCGAGCGTGGCTTCCTGCAAATCCAGGCTCCAAATCTGAGCAGGGTAGCTGCAGTAAGCGCCTTCAAGGATGGTTTCCTTCAACTTAGCACTCCGGAGCTTGTAACTGGTCGGTTTCCAAGGCATGGGCAAGTCCTCCTTGGCTTGCGACTCGCCAATCAGATCTTTGGGTCAGCTAACCCTGTTGATGAAGCAATTTCCTTGGGAGGAAGATCATTCATTGTCTCGGGGGTCTACAAGGGAGGGGATGACTTCGCACCCGGCAACTTACCCAATGATCACGTTGTGGTTTCCCTTGATGATATTCAACACATACCCGGATCACGAGGAGAAATACTGATACAGGTAGGCGATGAATATGATTTTGGCGAAACCTTGGAAGAGGTCGCTGCGTTTCTAACAGCCCGCCACAATGACCCTACGCTGGCTCCTGTGGCTGCTCACACTCTTCAGGACGTATTCCCTCCCATCAGGGCAGCACTTAGGGAGCTTTCCGCGGTGTACCAGATTCTCTCAGCGATGCTACTGTTGCTAGGTGGGGTGGGATTAGCAGCACAGATGTTTGTCAGCATCACTTCCAGGGCTAGGGAAATTGCAATTCGCAGGGCGGTGGGTGCCAGCCAGTCAGCAGTGTTCGGTCTCTTCTTTACACAGGGCACCCGGCTTGCCCTGTATGCAGCCTCGATCGGGGGGCTATTCGGGATTGCTCTCAGCTTTCTGGCTTCGGCGCTACAGAAGGTTTCTCCCGCTATTAAGTGGAGCTCGCCCTTGTTTGCAATCGGGGTTGCCATGGTCGTCGCCGTTCTCTTCAGCGCTTGGCCAGCGTGGGCCGCTTCTAGGGCTGAACCTGCCCAATCGCTGAGAGGAGATATGGGGTGATGAAGAACCCCGGGCAGCCCATCGCCGTTATGAAGGATGTCACCAAGTCCTACCTTAAGGGAAGGAATTCTTTCCAGGTACTCAAAAACGTGAACTTATCCATTGATATGGGCGAAAAGATAGCCTTAGTTGGTCCCTCGGGTGCAGGTAAAACCACCCTTTTGTACCTTCTGGGTCTTATGGATATCCCTACATCCGGGAGCTATACCCTGCTTGGAAGCAACCCACTCGCCCTCAGCGATTCAGCGCGTTCTCGCCTGAGGGGACAAACGATTGGCTTTGTCTTCCAGAACTACAACCTTTTGCCACATTTGAGGACCTGGGAAAATGTAGCATTGCCGCTACATTACTCGGGAATAACTAGATTCAACTAGTCCTGGCGGGCCGTGGAAATGCTAGAGCGGGTGGGCTTGGCTGATAAAAAAGATCACTACCCTAGCGAACTCTCAGGCGGCCAGGAGCAGCGCATAGCTATAGCCCGGGCATTAGTGATGAAGCCCAAATTGATCCTGGCGGATGAGCCCACTGGCAACCTGGATAGCCGAACCGGAGAGCGCATTCTAGACCTTTTGGATGAAGTTTACGCACATGGCTCTACCCTGATCACAGTCACTCACAGTCCAGAGGTGGCGTCGCGAGCAAAACGCATCATTCACCTACGTGATGGGCAGATAATCAATGACCAGGTACAACCAAATGCCTAAACCCCTGCTCTCGAGCGCCCTACCGCCTCCCCAAACACCTCCACTGCCCGGTCTATTTCCGCCTCGGTGGTGTAGCGCCCAAGACTGAAACGCACCGAGGCGCGCGCCTCGGTCTTGGAGCGGCCAATGGCCAGGAGCACATGGCTTGGCTCCAGACTCCCGGCGCTGCATGCCGAGCCAGAAGAGGCGGCAACGCCGAGTAAGTCGAGATTGAGCAAAAGCCCTTCGCCATCGGCATCCTGCACGGTGACGTTTACGTGCTTGGGGCTTCTTAGGGTAGGGTGGCCATTCAAGGAGACGCCGGGTATTGAGAGGACACGGCTCTCCAGTTGATGTCGCAAAGCCAGTAGTCTGGATGATTCTTGCCCCAACAACTTCACCGCCTTCTCAGCCGCCAGGCTCATCCCATACGCGCCCGGCAGATTCTCGCTGCCGCCGCGCAGGCCTTGCTCTTGTTTTCCGGGCGTGAGGGCAGAAAGCTCAACGCCCCTGCGCACATAAAGCGCCCCAATGCCTTTCGGGCCATAGAACTTGTGTGCGGCAATTGACACCAAGTCAGCCCCGGTGCTTGTGATATCAAGCCCGATAGTTCCAAAAGCCTGCACCGCGTCAGTGTGGAAAATCACACCCCTTGACTTGCAAAGTGACGATATCTCGGAAACCGGGTAGATATTCCCAAGCTCGTTATTAACGGTCATCACGCTCACCAGCAAAGTATCCCGGCGGACTGCCTCCGCAACTTGTTCGGGGTAGATCATCCCGTAGCTATCGGGCTTCACGTATGTGACGCTAAATCCGAGGCGCTCAAGAGTTTTCATCGCGCCGAGCACCGATGAGTGCTCAACTTGTGTGGTAATCAAATGTCCTTTGCCCTTGGCAAGCGCATAGCCCATGATGGCCAGCGCGTCGGCCTCGCTCCCGCCGGCGGTGAAAACAATCTCCCGAGGCCTGCAACCAAGCAAGCCTGCAAGCCGCTCACGCGCTTCTTCCAACAGCGCTCTGGCTTTGCGCCCTTCGGCATGTACCGAGCTAGGGTTGCCCCAGGCAGCGAGCGCCCGCTCCATGCCGGTTTTCACTTCCGGATCCAAAGGTGTAGTGGCGGCGTAGTCGAGGTAGACCAAATCTTCCTTCTTAGAAGCAGGCAAGCGGAACGCCCATGCTAGACAAGGTGCGCCTTAAAAGCAAATCTGCGTTACGCGTAGTGTAGTACCAGCGTTCGTCTGCCCACAGGTATCCACGCCCGCAAATAAAAGGATAATAGGTAGCGCCAACTGTTTTGAATATACCGCCGCGTTCGCCCTTCAAGTAATAGACAATATCGAAACCATCGTACACCTTGGGAAGGTACAGGGGCGGAAGCTTGAGATCTGCCAGGGCTTCAACGGTAAAGGCCGTGCTCGGCCCGCCAGGACTAGTTGAATCTAGATCTTCCTTCCCCGGAACCCTAACTTCCCCGTGCAGCCCCAGCCCAGAAAAAGCCACCCCCACCAAGGTGTTGTTTTCCTTGGCCACCGACCAAGACAAGAGCACCACCAAGCTCAGCAACCACCGCACTGCCGACCTTCTCCTAGGCGGACATTTCAAGCTGGATGAGCTTTTTAGACTCAATCAGCTTGCGCTCTTCCACCAAGTCCTTCAGGCTGGTCTTCCCCAGCACCCCGCGCATAGCCCCGTCCACCTTCTTCCACAGCGTTTCCGTAGAACAACTCCCCGTCTGCCAGCAGGACTCCGGGTCGTCTAAACAGGTGACTGGCGCTAAGCTTCCTTCCAGGGCTTCTACTACCTCGAGCGCAAAAATTTTCTCCGGCTGGCGGCCCAGCTTGTAACCGCCCTTGGCCCCGCGAATACTGCGGATAAAACCCGCCCGCCTTAAGTGCGAGGCAATCTGCTCCAGGTAGTGCTGGCTAATTCCCTGGACCTCGGCCACCTCCTTGAGCGGCACCGCGTCTGGCGCCCTTAGGCCAATCTCCACCAGCGCCCGCAAACCGTACTGAGACTTTGTGGATACCCACATGACCCTAGTATATTCCGATAATTCCGTACAACTATGAGGAGATTCTCTTTTTGCTACCGCCGGAGAAAAAGCGCCGCCAAGAAACCCCCTACCTGGACCAGCACAATGGTGCTGCCGCTGGGAATATCAAGCAGGTAGGAAACTACCAGTCCCACAACGGTTGAACCCACGCCGAGCGCCACCGCAACAAGGGTCATGCGGGAAAAGGTCCCAGTTGCCAGCCTTGCGGTGGCCGCAGGAATCACCAAGAACGCGGGGATCAGCACAATGCCTACCACCTTCACCGCCATTACGGTGACGCCCGCAACCAGAGCGGAAAGCAGGTAGTCGTGACCAAGAACCGGAAGCCTGTCCGCAAGGGCAAGTTCCCGATCGAAGGTGGCGTAGGCCCAGTCTTTCCAGCGGGGCAGTGTCGCTGCCGCCACCAGCAGCATGACAAAAGTGGCCCACAGGTCCGCGGAGGTTACCGCAAGGATGGAGCCAAACAGGTACGAGAGCGCGTCGGCAGTGTACCCCTTGCGTAGCGACATAAAGAGCACCCCGAGCGCCACCGAAAAAGCGAAGAAAATGCCGATGGCAGTGTCCTCGCCCAGGCTGCTTTTTTCCCGTACCCAGGTGATGCCGAGCGCCACCAAAATTGCGAAGGGAACCGCCACCACCAGCGGGCCGGCACCCAGCAACAGGCTTAGAGCAACGCCCGCAAACGCCGCGTGCGCCGGCTCTCGTTTTTGGGGGA
>JAMCQK010000018.1 GCA_023382135.1 Deinococcus sp. | reverse complement strand
GGCCTTTGAGTCGGAAGCCGCCCAAGTGAACGCAGAGATGGACCGGCTTGGCGAGGAGCTATCTCGGGCCCAGGCTGAACTGCTTGCTTCCAAAGACAAGTTCCTCAGGCTATACGCGGACTTCGATAACTACAGAAAGAGAACCGCTGGCGACCTTGAAGCGGCCCGCCAAAATGGTGAGCTAAAAGTGCTGCGCGCGGTCTTGCCTGTTTTGGATGACCTCGAGCGCGCCCTCGAGTTCGCACAATCCAAACCAGAGAGCATTATGGACGGTGTGAAAGCGGTGCGCGATGGTTTTAAGAGAATTCTCTTCGGCCTCGGCGTGGAAAGCGTTCCGGGCGAAGGCCAGGACTTCGACCCGCGGCACCACGAAGCCATCGGAGTTTTGGATGGTGAAGAAGGCAAAGTGGCGCAAGTCTTCGTAGCCGGATACCGGTATGGCGACCAACTTGTTCGCGCTGCCAAAGTTGCGGTAGGGCAGGGCAAAAAGGAGGCGTCCGAAAACTAGATGTCGGGCGTTTAGCGCTCGGCGTTAGACGTTCGGCGGCTTTATGGCTTACAAAGATTATTACGCAGTTCTTGGTGTCCCGCGCAGCGCGAGCGACGACGACATAAAGAAAGCGTACAAGAAGCTGGCGCGAAAGTACCATCCAGACGTCAACAAAGAAAAAGGTGCCGAGGACAGGTTCAAGGAAATTGGCGAAGCCTACGCGGTGCTTTCCGACCCGGAAAAGCGAAGCTACTATGACCAGTTTGGTTCCGGGCGCACACCCCCGCAGCCGCCTCCGGGTGGCTGGCAGTGGGAGGGGAACGTTGACCCGGACCAGTTCTCTGACTTTTTCCGCGACCTGTTTGGCGGTGGCACCACGTTTGGCGGCATCGGCGACCTCTTTGGCCGGGGACGTACTTCCCGCCGTGGCCGCGACCTGGAGGCCACGCTCACGCTCTCGCTGGAAGAGGCCTACAAGGGCGGCGAGAAAATTATTACCGTGCAGAACCAGCGGCTTGCGGTGAAGCTGCCGGCGGCCATGCGGCCGGGAAGCAAAATCCGCCTGGCTGGAAAGGGAGGCCCGGGGCAGCCAGCAGGAGACTTGTACCTTGAGGTGAAGCTCGATCCCCGCTCGAGGTTTCGCCTCGAGGCCGACGATGTCTACACCACGGTTGATGTCCCCGCGCCCATTGCGGTGGTCGGCGGCCACGTGCGCGTGCCCACGCTGGAGGGGGAGGTAGAACTCACTATCCCCAAACACACCCAAGCCGGCAGAATATTCAGGCTCAAGGACAAGGGCTGGCCGAGGAAGGGTGGGGGGCATGGGGATTTGTATGCCGAGGTGCGGATCGTTATCCCCGCCCACCCGAGCCACGAGGAAGAGGAGCATTACCAGAAGTTGGCGGAGAAGTTGAGGGTTAGGTAAGGGTGAGCTCCACGCTCGACGCGAAACAAGCCGTTAAGGTAGCCGCTGAGTACATCTCCCGGAACTTCTGCTTGAAGGGGTGAAACTTTCCGAGGACCAGAAGTTCTGGTTGGTTACCCTGAGCATTGCACCCCGCCAGTCCACGCCCTCTCTTTCCCTGGGTGAAGCCACCAGACCCGTGAACGGAGCAGTAGATAGGCGTGCTGTGCCCGCCCCTTGTTTGTCATTCTGAGCATAGCGAATAAGCCCTCACGGCAACCCCAAGGAGTCTTGCTCGCAGGCGCGAGGAGAGATCACTCACTTCGGTTCGGGATGACACGAAAAGCGCCTGGAATAACAGACCTGCTGTTGTCATTTCGAGCGCAGCGAGAAATCTCGTTTTGGTTTTATTGATGTTGAAGGGGAAAAAAGAGATCCCGAACCACAACTAGCCCTTCGGGCTGAGCGTTGCACTCGGGATGACACGGAAAAGTTGTTCGGGTGACTGAGGGGTTGCTCGCGGTGACCCGGAAGCGTTTTCGGGATGACAACCAGGCTGTGTCATTTCGAGCGCAGCGAGAAATCTCGCGTTTTGCTTTTATTGGTTCTAGGGAAAAAAGAGATCCCTCCCCTTCGCTTCGTTCAGGGCTACGACTGTTCGGGATGACAGGGTGGGTTGCTTGGGATGACAGGGTGTAGGGTCGGGATGACAGAACCCTTTTTCTCATAGGAAGTGGGAACAAGAAAGTGTAAGAATGAACCTTATGCAATACAGAACTTTTGGTCGCTTGGGTTGGCAGGTCTCGGAAGTCGGTTATGGCATGTGGGGCCTGGCTGGCTGGACTGGCTCGGACGATGCCGAATCCAGAGCAGCGCTCCACAAATCGGTGGAACTGGGCGTCAACTTTTTTGATACCGCGTGGGCCTACGGTGACGGTAGAAGCGAGAAGATCCTTGGAGAGTTGGTTCGGGCGTACCCGGACAAGAAGCTCTACACCGCATCGAAGATCCCCGCCAGGAACTTCAAGTGGCCGGCCAAGGAAAGCTATCTGCTAGAGGACTGTTACCCGGCGGACCACATCCGCAAATTTACCGAGGCGAGCCTGGAGAACCTAGGTCTGGACTCGCTTGACCTAATGCAGTTTCACGTCTGGAACGACAAGTGGGCCACCGACCAGCGTTGGCAAAAGGAATGCCAGAAGCTAAAGGACGAAGGGCTGGTGAAAGCCTGGGGCATCAGCGTGAACCGCTGGGAGCCCACCAACTGCATCGAGGCACTGAAGACCGGGCTGATAGACGCGGTGCAGGTGATCTACAACATCTTTGACCAGAACCCGGAGGATGAGCTGTTTCCCTTTGCGCTCGAAAACAAGATTGCCATCATCGCGCGGGTGCCGTTTGACGAAGGCTCGCTTACGGGAACGCTTACGCTGGATTCCAAATGGCCGGAAGGCGACTGGCGCAACCGCTACTTCACCAAGGAAAACCTGGTTCCCACGCTCGAACGGGTGGAAAAGCTGAGGCGTGATCTTCCGGCTGGGATGACGTTGCCCGAGCTCGCCTTGCGATTTTGTCTGCATCACCCCGCCGTTTCCACCGTTATCCCTGGGATGCGCAAACGGAGCCACGTGGCGTCCAACGTGGCGGTGAGTGATGGAAAGCCCCTCCCGGCAGAGTTGCTGCAAAAGCTCAGCGCGCACCGGTGGGTCAGGATGCCTTCGAGCTGGTCTGACTAGCCGCCGTAAAGAGGCCATTCCGAAGAGGCACTGCTAATGAGAAAGCTGTTTTGCTGGTGACGACAAGAGAAATCGCTTGGCGGGTTTAATTATTGGCCCAGAAGCTCAGACAGCTTTACGAACTGAAATCCGCGGGCTTTGAGCGCGGGGATGATTTCTTCCAGAGCGTCCGCTGTTTTGGGAACCTTGGGTCCGCCATGGCTGTGGAGCACAATGATCGATCCGTTTTGCACGCGCGCGAGGATGTTACCCACAATTACTTCTTTGTTGGGCTGGTTGCCATCACCACCAACCACATCCCAGAGGACGGCCTCGAGGCCGAGCTTCGCCACCAGCGCAACGTCGCCGGCATTCTGGCAGCCGCCCGGGAAACGAAAATAACGGTTTGTCACCCCGGCAACTTTCTTGAGCAACACCCTGGTCTTCAAAACTTCGCTGGCCTTGCTATCCGTTAGCTTCGGTAAACCGAAACAGGGTGTCTCAAACGACGGGTGAGAGTAGCCGTGGTTTTCCAGCTCGAACAGGGGGTTTTGGGCGAGATGTTTGGTTTCGTCCGGGTACAGTTCAATCCACATCCCGCTCAAAAAGAAGGTTGCCTTGGTCTTTGTTCGGTCGAGAATCTGGTAGATGCGCGCGTTGTTGTAGGACCTCACCCTGCCGGAGCGCAACATCTGTTTCATGCCGTAGGTCATATCGGCGTCGAAGGTGAGGGCAATTTTGGGCTGATCCCTGGGCCCGTGGGTGATGACCTGCACCGAAGGCTGAGCCAGTGCAAAAGATAGGGTTGCGATCCAGACCAGCTGGAGGCTAGGCACAAGCCGATTTTGACACGGCGAAAAGCGGGCGCGGCAACTGTCTGAGTACAAATTTGAGCCGTTAAGTATCTCCAGTCTAAGTTTGTCGAAAGGCTTGAAAAGCCGCGCTGTGTTCCTGCCCGCTTCGCAGCAGGCCTGTCAGCCGAACAGGCAGGCGGGCCTTGCTCCCTCTGGCCATGGTGAGTTTGACCCTTTAGTCAAGCTCGCCATGGAGATACTTAGCCCACGGCTACCTGGAGCGCTGAAGGGAGAATCTTGACCTGGTACACAGCGGCCGGCTTCAACAGCTCGCCGTCGGCATGCGCGGGTACGGGACGGTTGAAACGCACCGCAAAACTGGCGGCGTGGTTCAGGTGAATATGGGGGTGCGAAAGGTGTTTACCGGACATCAACCTTGGGAGAATGCCCACCACCCCCAGGCGGGAAAATTCTCCCGCCACCACGGTGGTGAGCAGGGCGTCGGTGGGCGAGGCGGGCGGCGCGATGGGGATTCCCGCGCCGTAGGTCCTGCCATTCATTACTGCGGCCAGCAGCGCCTTACCTTGGAAGAGTGTTTTGCCTTCCGACTCCAGCGTGAGCTCCGGCAGCGATAGATCTTTGAGCACACCAAAGATGGAATAGAGATACCGGGGAAGCCCCCTCAGCATTCTGGGCGCCGAAAGCGCCTTGCGGGCCACCTCGGCGTCGAAGCCCATGCCCAGGCTGTTTCCGTAAGGCTGGCCGTTTACTTCGGGGAGGTCAAACTTTTTCACTCTGCCCGAGAGCGCCACCCGCAGGGCCTGTTCCAAGGGGAGTTTATAAACGCCCACCATGCGGGCGAAGTCGTTGCCGCTGCCAATAGGCACCATGCCCACCACCTTGTCCGAGCGTGCGCTTCCCCCCACCACCTCATGCAAGGTGCCGTCGCCGCCCACCGCCACAACCCGGCTTCCCGCGGGCGCGGCCCAGGCGAGCTCGAGTGCGTGGCCGGGAGCGTCGGTCAGCTTGCGAACAACGTCTAAGCCTTCCAGCTCACGCGCGACCTTGTCGATAACACGGTTAATCTCGGGCAGCATCTTGCCGACGCGGCCACGTCCAGCGGCGGGATTCACGATTATTAGCGCGCTCGCCATAGCGGTTGTTTTCTCCTTAGGGTACTAGCATGGTATTGTACCACGAACCAGGAAAGAGTGTTTGGGACGGAATTTGTTGGCGGTAGTAGAATGGGAGCGATGATTAGGCCGCTCTCGCAAGGCGATGTCCCCAGGCTGCTGGAGCTCTTGTCCTGGATGGACCAGGATCATTCGCGCGGGGTGATGGCGCCGGACTCGCGTTCGGAGGAAGGGCTGGCGTTTGAGCTTGCGGCCTTGGAGGAAGACAACCAAGGTTCGGCCTGGGTGCTGGAGGAAGACTCCGAGCTTAAAGGATACACAGGCCTCTACCCCTTCTGGGAGGGCGGGACTCTGGAAGGACCGGTGATTAAAGGAGCAGATGGGCAAGCGCTGCTCCGGCAGGCGGTTGAGGAGGCAAGGAGGCGGGGCCTCGAGGCCTTGTTCGCCTTCCCCCTGGAAGCCAACAAACCGCTTCGTTCCCTACTCGAAGCTCACGGCTTTCAGGCCCAGCACACCACCTACTTTTTCAGCACCGGGCCCCGCGACCTGAGCGTTGCCGCGCCCGCTGGCATCCAGATCTCCCAAGAGGACAATGCTGACCCCGAAGTGTACCGGGACCTTTACCGGCGTTCCGAGGACGGCTGGAGCCTTAGGCTCACCTGGACCGACGAGGAGCTTGCCGAACACTTCGACGATCCGGGCATCACGCTGTTTGTAGCGTATCAAAAGGGAAAACCCGTAGGCTTGGTGGAGCTCGAGCATAGCGAAGAAGCCGAGATTTCTTACCTTGGCGTGGTGCCCGAGGCCCGCGGGCAGGGAGTGGGCCGCGCGCTGCTGGGCAGCGCCGCCACTGCGGCTTTTGCGCTGGGCGCCAAGAAGCTGCGGG
>JAMCQK010000126.1:5598-5962 GCA_023382135.1 Deinococcus sp. | reverse complement strand
GCGCCTTGCGAGTGTCTTCCGGGCTGGTGATGGACTCGTCCAAGCAGAGCGCGGTGCTGACCTCGCGTTGCAGCTTGGCGTGGTCCAGAAGATCGTCGAAGCCGAGCGGTTGTTCGATGTAATCAAGCCCCAGGGCGTCAATTTTTCGGAAAGTTCCCACGTCTGAAAGCTGGTAGGCCGAGTTGGCATCCGCGGTCAGGGTGGCCTGGGGAAAGGCTTCGCGCACTGCTTTTAAAACATCGTAATCCCAGCCGGGTTTAATCTTGAGCTTAATCCGCCGGTAGCCTTGCGACAGGTGTTTTTCCACCGCGGCCACGGTGGCCTCGAGGCTTTTCTGGATCCCCAGTGAGACCCCCACCGCCAC
>JAMCQK010000126.1:0-5531 GCA_023382135.1 Deinococcus sp. | reverse complement strand
GTTGCCCCGGAAAGGCGCAAGCTCCGCCACCAAGGCCTCTGGGTTCGCGATCTCTTTGCCGATTACCCTGGGCAAGAAGACCTGCTCCAGGAGCTCCCATGCCCCCGCGATGGTCTCCTCGCGGTAGAGGGGCAGGTGCTCCATCACCCCTTCGCCGTAGCCCTCGAGGCCGCCCGAGTACAAGGTGAGCACGATAATATGCCGCTCAGTCTGGACCCCAAACGAGGTCTCGAAGCTGAACTTGAGCGGCAGCCGGATGAGTTTTATTTCCGCGGCGTCTAAGCGCATAGGCATATCATAAATGCATGAGGATAGACCTGAATGCCGATGCCGGGGAGTCCTACGGTGTCTGGAGCCTGGGGCAGGACCAGGCGCTCTTGGCGCTGGTTACCTCGGTCAACCTGGCCTGTGGTTTTCACGCAGGAGATCCGCTCACTATCCAGCGCGCGGTGCGGACGGCAAAAGAGAAAGGTGTTGCCGTGGGAGCACACCCCGGTTTTCCCGACCGGCTGGGGTTTGGCCGCAGGCAGCTGGATGCCAGCCCCGAGGAAATCTACGCCGATGTGCTCTATCAGATCGGCGCGCTCAGCGCCTTCGTAAGGGCGGAAGAATTGACGCTTCACCACGTCAAGCCCCACGGCGCGCTTTACATCCAGGCCACCAGGCTCAAGGAGACTGCAAGGGCCATAGCCAGCGCGGTCAAGGACTTTGATCCAACCCTTCCTTTGGTGGTTTTACCCAATACCGTGTTTGAACACGAGGCACAGTCAGCCGGTTTGCGGACCATTGCCGAGGCGTTTCCCGAGAGGGGCTACACCAGGGAAGGCCTGTTAGCTTCCCGGGGAACCGAGGGGGCAGTTATCCACGACCCCAGGCTGGCCGCGCAGCGCGCGTTGCAGATGGTCACCAAGGGGCTGGTTGAATCGGTGGACGGTAGCTTGGTTGCCGTGCGTGCGGATACCCTGTGCATCCACGGTGATAACCCGGCGGCTTTGGCTATTGCGGGCGCGGTGAGGGAGGGTCTCGAGGCCAGCGGCATCGAGATACGTACGTTTTGATGCGCCACAGTTTCTACCTCAACTTTGCCGAAAGCCTGGACCGGCGGGCCAACGCCCGCATTCATGAGCTCACGGCGGAACTTTTGAAAAGCCCCCCCAAGGGTCTTTTGGATCTGGTGCCCGGCTACCGGAACCTGCTTGTCGAGTTCGATTCTTCGCTGACTTCCAAACCGAAACTTCAAAAAAGGCTGGAGACTGCCCTCGAGGCAGTTTCTTTAATTCTCGATTCCCGCCACCTCGAAATTCCCCTGCGTTACGATGGAGAAGACCTGGCAGCGGTTGCAAGCACTACCGGTCTTACCATCCAGCAAGTAATTGGCCTTCACCAGCAACAAGACTACTGGGTCTACGCGCTGGGGTTTACGCCGGGGTTTCCCTTCATGGGCGAGCTCGACCCGCGCCTCGCCGTGCCGCGACGCCAAATTCCCAGGAGGCACGTTCCCGCACACAGCGTTGCCATTGCCGGAGTCCAGACGGGGATATACCCGCTTTCTTCCCCCGGTGGCTGGCACCTGATAGGAACCGCGCTGCAAGCGGTCTACGACCCCTTGCGCGCCGAGCCCTTTCTGCTGCGAGCAGGAGACACGGTGCGTTTCGTGGCAAGCGAGGGTAAAACTCCACCCGAGCCTCGAGCGCTCGAGCTTTTGCCAAGCGAGCCCCGTTTTCCTTGTCTCCAAGTGGAAGAAGAGGGGTTACTGGACCTGGTGATGGACACGGGCCGGATGCTTGGGGGCCGCTACGGTCTGGCGCAGTCGGGACCGCTTGACCCTTTATGCGCAAGTCTGGCAAACCGCTTGCTGGGAAATCCGCCGGCTGCGCCCTTGGTGGAGCTGACCCTCAAGGGCCCGGTGCTCACCGCGTTAGAACCGCTGGTGCTGGCTTTTGCGGGATACGGGATGGTGCCAGTTGTCAGCGGGGAAGAAGTCAGGCCGTTTTCCAGCTTCCTTATCCGGCCCCAAGAGACTCTTCGGTTCCGTGCTACCGCTCACGGCGTACGCGGATATCTGGCGGTGGCGGGAGGCTTCGAATCCTCAGGGTTTCTGAACTGGATCCTCTGGAGGTGCTTCGGACATTTAGGCAGACCTTGCGGGAAGTGGCGGAGCATGTTGCGGCTGACCCAGAGGTAAAGCTTGTCTACGGCCACAGCTCACTGGCACAGGGCGGGGCATTGTTCGGCCTCAAGACCGTGCCGCTTTCCGGGGTGGAGCGCATGCTTGCCAACCTGGGGGGCGCCTGGTTCGTCTGGCTATACCGTGGACACTTGCCCAAGAAAACCCACCAGCCCGCCCAGCTTGCCTATATTTCAAGGGAGGAGCTGCTCAAACGGTTCTGGCAGGGAGCCGCGATCTCGTCCCCGGAAGCTTCTCCGCCTCCAAACCCACCAGCTAAAACTACATAGTGATACCCGGCACCGCCTGATACGTAAGTTGACGGCCAGCAGGTTGCTGGGCTTGCCGCCAGCTCGGCTTCTTTCAGCACCATTGGACCGCGGATCTTACAGCAAGACTGAGTAGTCTCAACTAGCCTGCAATATTGCACTGCGGCGCGGGTGATAAGCGCTTATGCTCAGGCCTGCCTGCTGCAGGCAGGGAGCTTCAGCCTTGGGCCGCCGTCCCGGTAGCGGTCAGCCACGCATAGTAGAATCCGGCGAATGGAGCTAAGTTTCTGGGACAAGACCAGCGGTACCTGGATTAACGCCGGGGCCGTTTTGCTGGGTAGCCTGCTTGGACTGCTGCTGGGTGGCCGCATGCCGCTAACGATGCGCACCACCATCGTGCAAGGGGTGGGGCTGGCGGTGCTCTACATTGGCATCAGCATGGCGGGAGCCTTAGCCAAGGCCAAGGGCGGGATGGTGGACGGGGTGGTACTGGCGCTTCTGGCGGTGGTCTTGGGCGGGGTCACCGGCGAGCTGCTGCATATTGAGGAAGGCCTCGAGGCCCTGGGCGAAAAACTCAAAAAGCGCTTTGCTGGCGGGGGCCGTTTTACCGAAGGCTTTGTGATGGCCAGCCTGCTCTTCTGCGCTGGCCCCATGACGCTTATCGGCAGCCTGCAGAACGGGCTCACCGGCGACAGCCGCCTGTTGCTGCTCAAGTCTGCGCTGGACGGGCTTTCCTCGATTGCCTTTGCCAGCACCTATGGCATGGGCGTGGGCTTCTCGGTACTGATTATTCTTCTCTACCAAGGCGGGGTTTCGCTGGCCGCGGCTTCCCTGGCGGGAAGCCTTACCGACCCTGCCACCGACCCGCGGGTGCTGCTGGTGACGGGAACCGGTGGCCTGCTGATTCTAGGCATTGGCATCAACCTGCTCGGGCTGGCCAAGATTCGCGTTGGGTCTTATCTGCCCGGGCTGATAGTGGTTCTGCTACTCTTCTGGCTGGCTGAAAAATTCAGCTGATGATACGGGCCTTGACGCGAATCCGGCTGGCTACGACACTGGACAAAGCTATGGAGATCACCCCGGAACTCTTGCACCACCTGGGCAGGCTCTCGCGTCTGGCGCTTAGCCCGGCTGAAGAAGCCAAGCTGGAACAGGACCTGAAGGGCATCCTGGCGCTATTTGAAAAGCTGGGCGAACTCGAGACCGCCGGCCTACCGGAGATGGCCCGCCCGGTGGAGCTAGAAAACCGGCTAAGGGCCGATGTTATTGAACCCTCGCTCCCGCCGCAAAAGTCCTTGTCGGTGGCGGTGGAAAGCGAAGAGGGCTTCTTCAAGGTTCCCAGGGTTATGGAGTGAACAGCAACGCCTGCCGGCTATAAGCTTCCTTTTGCGCTTCCTGGCTTCCGGCCATTGGCGATAAGCTAGGGGCTATGTTGGACCTCAAATTTATTCGCGAACACCCCGAAGCTGTCCGCCGCGCCATTGAGCAGAAAGGCGTGAAGCTTGACCTCGAGGCCTTGCTGGACCTGGACCGTAAGGTGCTCGAGCTGCGGCGCAAGACCGAAGAACTGTTGGCCGAGCGCAACAAGAACGCCAAGCAAACCGGCCAAGCGGGCCCCGAAGAACGCGGCCCGCTGATTGAGCGCGGCAAGGCCTTGGGCAAGGAGATATCGGAGCGGGAGCGGGAGCTACGCGGCCTCGAGGCCGGCCTGCGCCAACTCTTGCTGCTTGTTCCACAGATCCCAGCTCCAAACTCGCCCATCGGCCCCGACGATTCCCACAACGTCGAAACCCGCCGCCACGGCGAAATTCCCAAGTTTGCTTTCACGCCGCTCGACCACGTAGCCCTGCTGGAGAAAAACAATTGGGCCGAACTCGAGCGCATCGCCAAAGTATCGGGCGCCCGCTCCTACGCGCTCAAAGGTGATCTGGTCCTTTACGAGATGGCGCTCCTGCGCTTTGCCATGGACCAGATTGTCGAAGCCGGGTTCACGCCCATTTCAACGCCCTCTTACGCCCGCGAATTCGCTTTTGTGGGAACCGGACATTTTCCCACCGGCATGGACCAGGTCTACCAACTGGAAGGCACCGACCTGCTCCTTACCGGCACCTCCGAAGTCACCGCCAACGCCCTCCACGCCGAGGAAATTCTTTCCCAGACCCAGCTTCCGCTCTGCTATGCCGGGCTTTCCACTTGCTTCCGTTCGGAAGCGGGTTCCGCCGGCAAGGACACCCGCGGCCTGATGAGGGTACACCAGTTCAACAAGGTGGAGCAGTATGTTTTATGCCCAGCCGACCCGGCTGAGTCGGCCCGCTGGTTCGACCGGCTGCTGGCTAATTCCGAGGCGATTCTGCAAGCGCTGGAGCTTCCCTACCGGGTGCTGGAGGTCTGTACCGGTGACATGGGGCCGGGAAAAGTGCGCCAGGTAGACCTCGAGTGCTGGGTCCCCTCCGAAGGACGCTACCGCGAGACCCATTCCTGTTCCATGCTGTACGACTGGCAGGCAAGGCGCACCAACCTGCGTTACCGCGATGCCAGCGGCAAGGTCCAGTACGCCCACACGCTGAACAACACCGCCATTGCCACCCCGCGTATCCTGGTAATGCTCCTGGAGAATCACCAGCAGGCGGACGGCTCGGTTTATGTCCCCAAGGCGCTCCAGAAATACCTTGGGAAACAGCTGCTCTCACCTTCCCTATCTGAGTAAATCTTCACAATCAAAATTGATTGTGCTAACGCTCACTTAGATAGAACTGGATAGTCTGTCCCGCTCTAACTTGGGCTAGCCGCCAGATATCGCGTGGGTCAACCACCGCAGGCTTGTGGTAGCCACCAAGCCGGCCTCGGTCATTCAGAAGAACTATCGGCTTGCCACCCGGGGGCAGCTGGACCGCCCCCAGAGGCGCTCCTTCCGAAAGCAGTTCGCCCCCAGGGACGTCCGCGCCGCTAAGACGTAGCCCCATGCGGTCACCGCTCTCAAGCGTGAACTCGGCCAGCGTGAGCGCTTCCAGCGCTTCCTTGGATGCTTGAGGGCCAGGAAGAATGCGTATTCTGTTTGAAAGAGCCGGGGGGTCTGTGGCAAAACCAGCACGAAC
>JAMCQK010000061.1:3554-6022 GCA_023382135.1 Deinococcus sp. | reverse complement strand
GATGTTGGTGATCGAGGAGATCATCAGCCGCGTGGCAAAGACCTTGGGTCTCGCCGCCGATCTAGTTCGCGAAAGAAACTTTTACCGCCAGGGCCAGAGCACCCACTATGGGCAAGTGGTCAAGGACGCCGGGCGCATGCCACGCATTTTCAGCGAGCTGAAGGCCTCGAGCGCGTACCAGTCGCGCCGGCAGGAACTAGCCGCCTTCAACCAGCAAAGCCCCCACACCAAGCGCGGCCTGGCTATTACCCCGGTGAAGTTCGGCATTTCTTTTACCGCGACCTTTTTCAACCAGGCGGGCGCCCTGGTGCTCATCTACCGCGACGGCAGCATCCAGGTGAATCACGGCGGTACCGAGATGGGCCAAGGTGTTCATACCAAAATCATGCAGATTGCCGCCGAAAGCCTGGGTGTTCAAATCGAAAACATTCGCCTGATGCCCACCCGCACCGACAAAGTGCCCAACACCTCGGCCACGGCGGCTTCCACCGGCTCAGACCTTAACGGGGCTGCGGTGCAGAATGCCTGCGAGATTCTCAAAGAGCGGCTCGCTCAAGTGGCCGCGGCGGATCTGTCATGCGCGCCCGGGCAGGTGCGGTTCAAGAACGGAAAGGCATTTTCTTCAGCCAGCCCCGAAAAATCCATCGATTTCGAAAGGCTGGTGGAGACCGCATACCTTAAACGGGTGCCTCTGTTTGCCCAAGGGTTTTACAGCACACCGGAAATCTTCTTTGACCGTCAGAGCGGAACGGGCAAACCCTTCCACTACTTTGCGTATGGCGCGGCCGTGTGTGAGGTGGAAGTGGACGGCTTTACCGGGGAGTACCGGATCAAGCGCGTGGATATTTTGCATGATGCCGGAGACCCGCTTTCGCCCCTGATCGATAAAGGGCAAGTGGAAGGCGGCTTCATCCAAGGCCTCGGCTGGCTCACGCTGGAAGAACTGGTCTGGGACAAGAACGGCAGGCTCGCGACCCAGGGAGCCTCCACTTACAAGCTTCCGAGCTGGTCGGAACTTCCCGAGGTGTTCAAGGTAGATTTTCTGGAACGCGCCGCGGAACCGGGTGTGGTGTATGGCAGTAAGGCGGTGGGCGAACCCCCGTTGATGCTTGCGATTGCAGCGCGGGAGGCGCTCAAGGAGGCGGTTGCAGCTTTTGGTAGCGGCGCAGTGGAACTGGCCTCGCCCGCTACGCCGGAACAGGTCTACTGGGCGATTGAGCGGGTGCGATCAGGTAAGGAAGTTGGATCGGCGGGAGGCTAGGGTGATAAAGATGGCAGATTTATTGGAGCGATGCATCCCTACCCTAGCACTCGGGACATAGCGTATGGACTGGGACTGGACGGCCAAACTGCGCGAGCTGGTGGAGCGGGGCGAGGAACTGGTAATTGCCACGCTGCTGGAAGTACGGGGGCATGCCCCGCGGGAGGCTGGGGCCAAGATGCTGGTCACTCCGGGTGAGTGTTTTGGCACCATCGGTGGCGGAAATGTGGAAAAGACTGCCTTGGAGCGGGCCAGAAACTTGCTGCGACAGGGTTCGGCGAAGCCCGAAACATTTACTTTGCGGCTCAACCCCAAGGAAGGGGAGTGGGGTGTGCAGTGTTGCGGGGGCGAGGTGCTGCTGCTGTTGGAGCCGGTGCTGATGCGCGGACAGCAGGTGGCTATTTTCGGAATAGGGCATGTGGGTCTGGCGCTGGCCAAGGTGCTCTCGGATCTTCCCTTCGAGCTTTTGCTGGTGGACTCGAGGCCTGAGATGCTGTCGGAAGCCCGTCTGAAGGTGCTCGGACAGACGGCAAAAACCCGGGTGCGGTACTCGCCCATCCCCGAGCAGGTGATGGCCGAACTGCGTGGGGGTGCTTTCGTGATCGTGATGACCCACGACCACGCCGAAGACCTTGCCGTGGTCGAGGCCGCCTTGAACCGGAAAGACCTGGCTTTTATCGGTCTCATCGGGAGCAGGGTCAAGTGGAGCAACTTCCGCCGAACGCTAACCGAGCAAGGCTTCGGCGAGCAAGATCTGGGCCGCGTCACCACGCCAATAGGGATTCCAGGCGTCAATGACAAACGCCCAGTGGCGATTGCCATAGCGGTTGCGGCACAGATTCTCTCGCTCTCTGTGCCAGTGGAACAAAGAGAAAACAAGCCTTCAAAAGAACCTGGCTTGTTGGCTGGGCCGGGCGCGGGGTAGACTTTGCTCCGCATGGATAACCAGCCGAGGATCTCGGCGCCTAGGTTCTATTTGCTGGTGTTAGCAGCAGCCATGCTTGGGGAGGGGTGTCCTGATGCGGCATGAGTTTATGCGCGAGGCGGCGAAACTTGCTTTGGAAAACGCGGCCAACGGCTCGGGCGGCCCATTTGGCGCGGTGGTGGTGAAAGACGGAAAAATTGTTGGCAGGGGCGCGAACCGGGTCACGGCGGAGAATGATCCTACCGCCCACGCCGAAGTGAATGCCATCCGCCAGGCCACCAA
>JAMCQK010000061.1:0-3544 GCA_023382135.1 Deinococcus sp. | reverse complement strand
CCTTGGCACCTTCGACCTTTCGGGTGCCGAAATTTACACCAGCTGCGAACCCTGCCCCATGTGCCTGGGTGCTATCTACTGGGCGCGCATCGGGAAAATTTACTATGGCTGCACCGCCAAGGACGCCGCAGAAATCGGCTTTGCCGACCAGTTCATCTACGATGAGCTTGAGCAGCCCAAAGAGAAAAGAAAACTCTCCTCGGTGCAGGTGGAGCGCGAGGCCTGCCTCGAGGCTTTCCGGGCCTGGGAGCAAAGCCCCGGCAAAGTTCCCTACTAAGTATCTCGGTGGTGAGTTTGACCGAAGGGTAAAACTCACCAGGGCCAGAGGGAGCAAGGAACACAACGCGGCCTTTTCAAACCTTTCGGCAAGCTTAGACTGGAGATACTTAAACTTCTATGCGGATCGAAACAATCAATCAACTGGACCGGGCCGGTTTCGTGCACCGCCTCGGCGCGGTCTATGAGAACTCGCCCTGGGTGGCCGGGCAGGCCTGGGAAGAGCGGCCTTTTGCCTCCAGGGCAGAACTGCACGCCAAGATGTCGCGTGCGGTCAAGCTTGCGGGGCCCGAAGCACAGTTAGCGCTCATCCGCGCCCATCCCGAGCTGGCCAGGAGAGCCAAGATGAGCGAGGACTCGGTCATGGAACAGAAGGGCGCCGGCCTTGACAGGCTGACGCCAGAAGAACTGGAACGCCTGGAGAACCTCAACCAGCGGTACCGGAGCAAGTTTGGTTTTCCCTTTATTCTGGCGGTGCGAGGCAAGGATAAGAACGATATCCTAAGAGGCCTCGAGGCCCGCCTTTTGAACACCCCAGAGACCGAGTTCGCCGAAGCCCTGAGGCAGATTGACCAGATCGCCCTGTTCAGGCTCGAAGATCTTATAGAAGACCCAGAAGATCTTATAGAAGACCCATAAGCGCTAATCGGAACGTGACGGGGAGAGGAAAGATGCACAAGAAGCCGGTTCCCACCATCTACATCTTGTCTGCCATCCTGATCTTTGTTTTGGGAGGGTTCTTCGCCTGGCAAGGCGGCTGGACCCAACAAGCCAAAGACTGGCTCCATCTGCTGGTGCGCTGGGCACACGTGATCTACGGCATTGCCTGGGTGGGGGCCTCGTTCTACTTCATCTTTTTAGAAAACAGTCTCGAGCGCAAAGGCGTGCGCGACGAGCTGGCGGGAAACCTGTGGGCGATTCACGGTGGCGGCATCTACTACTTGGAGAAGTACAAGACCGCGCCCAAGGAGCTTCCCAAAACACTGCACTGGTTTAAGTGGGACGCCTACCTTACCTGGGTTACTGGTTTCTTGCTGCTGGTGCTGGTCTACTACTCGAACCCGCAGGCCACGCTCATTGACCCAAGCGTTCGCGCGCTCTCTTCCGCGGCGGCCATTGCCATTGCCGTCGGAAGCCTGGTGACCGCCTGGGGTGTTTACGTGGGCCTGAGCCGGACGCGGCTGCTTTACCACCAGGGCGCATTCGGCTTGGTGGGGCTTGTGCTGGTGGCGCTCGCCGCTTACCTGCTGGCGCATCTGTTTAGCGGGCGCGGAGCATTTATTCACGTGGGGGCCATGCTGGGCACCATCATGGCGGGGAACGTACTTTTTGTGATCATCCCTTCGCAACGCCGGCTGGTGGCGGCGGCGCAAAAAGGCGCCCAGCTGGATCCAAACCAGGTCAAGTACACCCAACTGCGCTCGCTGCACAACAACTACCTGGCCCTTCCCGTGGTCTACACCATGGTGAGCAACCACTTTCCCATGACCTACGCGCCGGGGCTCAACTGGGCCATCCTGGCGGGGTTGTTTGTGGCAAGCGTGGCCATAAGGCACTTTACCAACGTGCGGGAGCGGGGCGGAGATGTTTCTTACCTGTTGCCTGTGGCGGCGCTGATTATCTTGGTAGTGGCCTACGTGAGCGTACCACCTAGGAAAACCGCGAGTTCCGCGCCTGTTTCCTTTGCGGAGGCGGAGTCCATCATCCGCCAGCGCTGTGCCAGCTGTCACTCCGCGAATCCCAGCGACACAACTTTTGTCACCGCTCCCGCCGGCGCTAAGCTTGACTCACCCCAACAGATGGCGGCACTCGCTCCCCGCATCCTCGAGCGCGCGGTGCTGAGCCGGGACATGCCGCTAGCCAACAAGACCGGCATGACCGACGAAGAGCGTGACATCCTGAGGCGCTGGATTCAGCAGGGCGCCAAGATTAACTAGGAGAGCAGTGGCCAAACTCTCGACCCATGTTCTGGACCTGGCTTCCGGGAAACCCGCAGCCGGGGTTTTGGTTGAACTTTTCCGCCTCGAGGCTTCTGGCCGCGTCCATCTCAAGACCCTGACTACCAACGCCGACGGCCGCACCGACGAGCCGTTTTTGCAAGGGGAAGAAATCCCCATTGGCAGGTTTGAGTTGGTATTTCACGCCGGGGCTTACCTCAGATCCAGGGGCGTGGTACTTCCCGATCCGCCCTTTCTGGACCAGGTGAGCATCCAGTTTGGCATCGCCGAGGCCGGGGGAAGCTACCACGTGCCGTTGCTGCTTTCCCCCTGGGGCTATAGCACGTATAGAGGAAGCTAGTTTGCTTCCCTCCGATGGTTGCGCTGAGGGCAAGCGGCGTGGATTAAGAGAGAATAATAGGCACGATGCCACATCTTCAGACCCTCACCTCCAGAGCGCTGGAAGCCTGCCGGTACCTTTGGCGTTTTTCTGAAGAAAAGGGCCGCACTACCAGAACCTTTCTCTCGGCTCCCATGAAGGAGGTGCACCAGCACCTAGGGAGTTGGATGAAACAACTAGGGATGCACCCAAGGCTCGACGCTATGGCCAACCTGCGAGGTATTTATGCGGGCGCCAAAAAAGATGCGCCGGTTCTGTACCTGGGTTCGCACCTGGACACGGTCCCTGGCGCCGGAGCCTACGACGGCGTTCTTGGGGTGGTGCTGGCACTTTCACTGGTGGAAGCTCTTGGAGGCCGCAGGCTGCCTTTCGCCATCGAGGTGGTGGGATTTTCAGAAGAAGAGGGCGTGCGCTTTGGAGTTCCTTTTCTGGGAAGCCGCGCTCTCGTTGGGCGGGCGGGTGATCTTCTACAGCTCAGAGATGCTGGCGGAGTGAGCGTTGCGGATGCAATTTTGTCTTTTGGGTTAGACCCGAACGACCTTTACCTTGCAGAGGTTGGCACGGGTGTGCTTGGGTATCTGGAAATCCATATTGAGCAAGGCCCGGTGTTGGAAAGGTTGGACCTTCCTTTGGGAGTGGTGCAGTCCGTTGTTGGCCAGAGCCGCCTCGAGGTCCGCTTTCGCGGTAAGGCTAACCATGCCGGCACCACGCCCATGCATCTGCGCCACGACGCGCTTGCGGGCGCGGCGGAGTGGATTCAT
This sequence comes from Deinococcus sp., assembly GCA_023382135.1. Classification (GTDB taxonomy): domain Bacteria; phylum Deinococcota; class Deinococci; order Deinococcales; family Thermaceae; genus JAMCQK01. The sequence goes on along the minus strand of JAMCQK010000061.1, from coordinate 170 downwards.
CTGGTGGAGAAAGAAGCGCAGGACGAGCCCGGCCTGGTGGCCACGGTGGGCCAGATCAAGGCCTTGCCCGGCGCGGGAAATGTGATAGCTGGCGAGGTGCAGGCCAGTCTGGACGTGCGCCACGCGGAAGACGAGGTCCGCACCCGCGCGGTCGCTCACCTCATTACCAG
>JAMCQK010000174.1 GCA_023382135.1 Deinococcus sp. | reverse complement strand
GGCTACTCACCCGAAGATTTGCTGGCCAAACTCAAGATAGTCTCGGAAGAGCGCAAGAATTACGATCCGGCTGGCCCTAGAAAACTTCTTGGAGACTCCCCGCGTGCTATATTTTTGGACACGCAAACTCTTTCAGTGGAACAAGAAGTGGATGCCATCCGCGCTTTTGTAAAGGGCATAAATGCCAATCATTAAGCGTGTTACGCCCCACCCTTTCCATATACCGCTCAAGGGCGCGCTCCGATGGGGAAAATCCAGCGAGCTTGCGGCCTTGGACCACGTTCTGGTGGAAGTGGAGTTGTCCGACGGCTCTCTGGGCCGGGCGGAAATTCCCCCGAGACCTACTATTTACGGCGAAACCGTGGGCACCGTGTTGGCGGCGGTGGACTACTTGGCAAGCAGGTTGGTTGGGCTGGATATTGAAGATGCCTGGGCGCACAGGAAAGTTTTCGATGCTTTCCCCGCGAACCTAACCGCAAAGGGCGGCCTGGACATTGCGCTATGGGAAGCCAGGGCAAAAAGCCAGGGGAAAGAGCTTTACCAGCTGCTCCCCCCGGGCCACCAGCGTGTGAGGGTGAGCTACATTCTGGGGATCGCGGACACAGAGGAGATGCTGGCGGACGCCGCATATGTGTACGCCATGGGTGTGCGGGTACTCAAGGTCAAGGTGGGGCCAGGCCTCGAGGGCGACCTTGAAAAGATTGCCATGATCAAAAACCGCTTTCCTGAGATAGACCTCTACGCGGACGCCAACGAAACGCTCGGCGCGGACAACGCGGAAAAATATCTAACCGCTTGGCGCGACGCCGGGCTCATGTACGTGGAAGAGCCTTTGCCCGTTGAACAGGTATCGGCCCGAAAGAAGCTCCGCCAGGCGGGAATTCTCCCGCTCATCGCCGATGATTCCGCGTTCACCATCCGCGATCTTCAGCGTGAGCTGGAGCTCGACACCTTTGACGTGCTAAATATCAAGCCGGCGCGCAGCGGGGTGAGCTGGAGCCTGGAGATGATCTCGCTGGCGGGGGCCGCTGGCAAAAAAGTGATGCTGGGTTCGCAGGCCCTGTCCAGCTTTGGCGCCTACCAGACCGCCTTGCTTTCGTTCCAGGGGCCAGTAACTGAGCCTTGTGAGCTAAGCTTCCACCTCAAGGCGGAAGAGGGTTTCCACGGCTTCCCGGAGTTGAAGGCTGGCTTTCTCTACTGGGAAGACTTGGTCAAGTGCCGGTTTGACAGGGCGAACTTTGAACGTTTTGTCCTATGAGCCAGATCCCGCTACCCATGCTCGCGGCCTTTCGGCTCATCTACTCCAGGCTCGAACAGAGTGGAACCAACTGGGTGCTAACCGGCAGCCTGGCCTTTGCCATGCAGGGTCTGCCGCTAAGCCCCAGAGACATAGACATCCAGACCGACAAAGAAGGGGCATACCGGTTTGGCGAGCTTTTCGCTGAATACGTGCGCCATCCCGTGGGTCCGGACCGTGCGGGAGAACGCATCCGGTCTCACCTTGGAGACTTCGTTATCAACGGGGTGCAGGTGCAGGTGATGGGCGCCTTGCAGAAGCGAACCTCGGCTCATCGCGAATGGGAGCCGCCAACCGATATCGGCCGCCACAAGTGTTATGTCGAATTCGAAGGCATGAAGGTGCCGGTCTTGTCGCTTTCCTACGAGGCCGAAGCCTACCGAAAGATGGGTCGTGAAGAGCGCGCGGATTTAATAGAGCGTTTCCTCAAAGATGGCTAGACAGCAGGTTCCACAACTCTTTACCAGCGAAGTTTTCGACTACCAGAAAAGCACCGGCCCGTTGTAGCGCCTCTGGAGTATGCCCCGTTGATAAACCCACGGTGGGGATACCCGCAGCCACCGCCGAGCGCACGCCGGACGGCGAGTCCTCGAAAGCGAGCGCTTGGCCAGCGGTGACGCCCAGCCTTTTCAGGGCCACCTGGTACGGCCTGGGGTCGGGTTTTCCGGCGCCAATGTCTTCACTCAAGACCATTTCGGGGAACTCCAGGTTCAAGGCCTTCAAAATGTGTTCGGCGTTTGCCCTGGGGGCATTGCTCACCACCGCCAGCTTCAGCCCTTTGCCGGCTGCAAACTCGCAGAGATTAACCAGTCCGGCGGTGGGTTCAAGATTCGATGCCAGCGCCCTAAAGCGAGCTTCTTTGTCATCGCAAATCCTGCTTCTTTGGTTTTCGGAAAGATGCGGAAGCAGGTCCCGGGTGATATCCGGGTTCAGCCTTCCGCTGATGCGCGCTTGATACAGCTTGTGGTCTGCCTTAACTCCCGCAGCAAGGAGTGTCTCAATCCAGGCCTGCTCGTGCAGGCGGTCGGTGTCGGCCAGGGTACCGTCGAGGTCAAAGAGTAGCGCTTGCATTGCGTCCTAGTAGGTAGAGCGTAAGAGTGGCCAGGACCAGGCTTAGCGAAAGCAAGCCAAGGGGAAGCGTTGTCACCGGAAGCAGCGCCAGTAGCGCCGGCGCCAGCGTGCCGCCAAGCGCGCCCGCGTAGAGCATGTAGCCAGTGGCGCCCGGCCCAAAACGCAGCTGCGCCATGCTAACAAAGGTGGGAAAGGTGGGCCCGATCAAGAAGCCCGCCAATGGAAAGAAGGGTGCAAGCAGTGGAAAGAAAAAGAAGCCCACCGCAAGCACGGTGGCGGAAAGAAAAATACTTAGCCCGCGCAAAGGCCGGCGGCTGAAAAAGCCCCCGAGGGTGAGTCTTCCCAGCGTGAGACCGGCCCAATAAAGTGAAAGCAAAAGGCCGGTGAGGCGCTCTGGATAGCCGAGGTGCCCAAGGTACTGGCCCGAGAAGGTAGCCAGGCCGACCTCGAGGCCGGTGTACACCGAAACCGTCAAAAACACCAATGGGAGCAGCCCCGCTGCCCTGCGTTCTCCCCTGGTTCCCGGCGTGGTGGCTACCTGCGGAGCCTTCAGTACCAGCAGGGCGGCGACTACCGCAACCACGGCAAACAAGAGATAGGAGGTTCTCCAGGGCAGAAATGTCATCAGCAGCGGGCCGCACACCGAGCCGATCCCAAATGCCGCATTCACGCGGAAAAGCACCAGTATGCGGTTTTCCGGGAATAGATCCCCCGGAAGCCCGTTGGAATGAACGTTTATGGTGCCCACCGCCAGACCCAAAAATAAAGCGGAGACAACAACTACGGCAAAGCTTGGGGCCAGCGATATTCCCACCAGTGCCGCCGCAGCCGTGACAAGCGCCAGCGAATACCACGGGTGGCGCATTCTGGAGCGGTTAGCCAACGCAATGCTTACCATCACACCCACAAGGAAGGAGTTGAAATAGTACGCCAGCTCGTGGTCGATGTGAAGCTCCCGTTGCCAGCTGGGAAAGACCGCGCCCGGGCTAGCGGCGATCACACCCGACATGAACAGACCAAGAAAACTCCCCGCGAGCAAGCGGCTTCTCTGCATCCTGCCATTCTAGTGGCGGGGCTTGGGTGTAGGGTTGGGCATTTTGCTGTTGGCGTTCAGCGCCTGGCGTTTATTCCACTTCTTCCCATTAGACTCATCTGGTGCTAGCCCAGGTGCGAACCTACAGCTTGTTTGGTCTGGACGCCCAGCCGGTCACAGTGGAAGTGGATGTCTCGCGGGGCATGGTCTCGTATACGGTTGTAGGGCTGCCCGATAAAGCAGTGGAGGAATCGCGCGAGCGCGTGCGTGCTGCGCTCAAGAACGCCGGCTACAGCTACCCTGCCGCGCGCATCGTGGTGAACCTGGCGCCCGCCGAGCAAAGAAAAGAGGGTTCCCATTACGACCTGCCCATTGCCATCGGGCTTTTGTGCGCGCAAGGGGTAATTCCGCCGGAGGCGCTCAGGAACATTGCCGCCGCTGGTGAGCTGGGTTTAGACGGCGAACTGCGCCCGGTGCCGGGGGCGGTGAACCTGGCGCTGGGCGCGCTTGCCGAGGGGCTCTCCCTGGTGCTTCCCAAAGACTGCGCCGAAGAGGCGGCCCTGGTGGAGGGCGTGAGCGCGTATCCGTTTGAGAACCTGCCGCAGGTGGTGGAGTTCCTGTGTGGCAGCCTGGAGGTGCCCCCGGCGGCGGCAACTGCCAATGACGAGGGCCTCGAGGCCCTGCTGGACCTGGCCGATGTAAAAGGACAGGCGCAGGGCAAACGGGCTTTGGAAATTGCCGCCGCGGGCGGCCACCACCTGCTGATGGTCGGAACCCCCGGTTCCGGCAAGACCATGCTGGCCAAGAGGATTACCGGCCTGCTTCCTCTGCTGAGCAGGGAGGAAGCTCTCGAGGTCACCCGGGTCCACTCCGCCGCCGGAAAGCTGATGCGCGGTTTAATCAAGATGCCGCCCTTTCGCGCGCCGCACAGTTCGGTTTCGGATGCCGGACTGATTGGCGGAGGGGGTATCCCCAAGCCGGGGGAGATTTCGTTGGCGCACCGCGGGGTGCTCTTTCTCGACGAGTTTCCGGAGTTTTCCAGAAGCGCCCTCGAGGTCCTGCGCCAGCCCTTGGAAGACGGGGTGGTAACGGTGGCCCGCGCCAAAGCGAGCCTTACTTTCCCGGCGCGCTTCTTGCTGGTGGCCGCTATGAACCCCTGCCCCTGCGGCTGGTACGGCGACCCCGAGCGGGCCTGCAGCTGCACGCCTCTTTCGCGCCAGCGCTACGCGGGAAGAATCAGCGGCCCCTTGCTAGACCGCTTCGACTTGGTGGTGGAAGTCCCCCGGCTTACCCCGGCCGAGCTCTCGCGCGCCGCCGAGGGTGAGCCCACGCAGGTAGTGCGCGAGCGCGTTCTCGCCGCGCGCGAGCGGATGCTCAGGCGCCAGGGTAAACCCAATAGCGAACTCTTGGGCCGGGCGCTGCGCTCGAGAATCCAGATGACGGCGGGCGCAGAGGGAGTTCTTCAGGCTGCCGCCAAGCGCCTAGCGCTCACCGCACGCAGCTACGACCGCATTCTGCGCGCGGCCCGCACCATAGCGGATCTGGCCGGGAGCGAAGATCTTCAGGAATCCCACCTGGCGGAAGCGCTCACCTACCGGAGAAGCTTGGTCTAGTGACGAGGGCAGACTCTTCGGCTTTTTTATCCCGCCAATTGGCCCCTCCCGCCAAATCGCAACAGGTTGTCCTGTTGCTCAACGCCAATTTTTCCATGACCATAAATCAATTGTTTGTTGGTGGACATCTCAATTCTTGGAACCAAATGTCATGCAGCTTTCTCGGCATCAACGGTAGCGGGCCAGGTCGCGCTGGTGGCTCTCAAAATCCACGTTCAGGAAGATTCTTCCGTTTGAATGGAAAAAATACAGGTATTTTCTGCCCTTGTCATCTGTTCGTTTCGGTTGCAGCACCGCGCGCAGGGCATCGGCGCCTGGGTTGCTGATAGCGCCAGGAGGCAGGCCTCTAACCCGGTAGGAGTTATACGGGGAGCAAACCCGCCGCCCTGCGCCAGCGCGGTCTAGTTTGGGGAGGTCTTTCCCTAGCGCGTAGGCCACTGTGGGGTCGGACTGCAGCGGCATGCCGGCCTCGAGGCGGTTCAGGAACACCCCCGCAATTTCGGGCATCTCGGCGGCGTTAGCCGCTTCGACTTGCACTATGGACGCGAGGGTAATCCATTCTTGAATCGAAAGCTTGAGTTTACCCAAGAGGCTCTTGGTCTCAGGAGAAAACTCCTGCTCAAGCCGCGTGGTCATGGCGCGCAGGATGTCCTCGGGTGGCAAATCCGCCGCAAAAGTGTAGGTAGCTGGGAATAAGAATCCTTCAAGGCTGTCACCCTTCGCGTAGCCCGGCCAGAAGCTGTTTCTGCTGGTGGCAAGTTTCAAAAACGCCTGGCCGCCGAAACCATTTTCACTGAGGCGTTCGGCAATCTGGCTCAAACGCCAACCCTCAGGAAAAGTAATCTTCACGCTCACGGGCTTGGCCTTCCCGGAAATATCCTGTGCCAGCACCCTGACGCCTCTGCCTGTGAGCCGGTAAATGCCGGGCCTCAGATACTTGTCGCGGCCCGAAAAACGCAGATACATAGCAAACAGTTTGGCGGAACGCACCAGGCCCGCTCGTTCCAACACCTCGCCCACCCGGCTGGCGCTCTTGCCGCGTTCAATCTGCACT